>JBOGJT010000324.1:0-2743 GCA_050745065.1 Terriglobia bacterium | reverse complement strand
AAGACACTGCGGACGTGGGCTGCCCGGCAACGCGCGAAGAAGGGCGCCCCACGCCTCTCCCGCGATGAACGCCGCAAGGCCGAACTCCTACGGAAGATCGCCGTTGCGGGGCGGAAAGCCAAACACTTGAAGGTCTATTCCCTGCCATATAACCCCGCGCTTGAGTGCGGCAGACCAATCAGCGATTACGAGCGTCTGGAATGGGCCAGATGGTACGCCGAGAAACCGATGCGCCGGAAGATTGGCCGGCTCGCCACGGCTCATGGCCTCGTTCACGGCTACGTTCCTAAAGCCGCTATCCGTGATCCTCGCAAGCTCTACAGCGATCTGGCCGCGCTCACCGGCCAGGAGATCACCAAGTACGGTGATCTTCGGAGTCGGCGAGGGCACGACAAGCCTACCGAGTCCGAATACCTGAAACACCTTTACGACTATACCGGCCATGCCTTCCAGTCCAAACCTTATCGCAGCAATGACTGGAGAATCCCTGAACACATCCGCCAGGACCGATTGCGTTACTGCCAACAGATGCGCGACTGGCGGAACGCTCAGGAGACGGTGAACTGGCTCCGGGCGCAGTTTGCCAGTTTTGAAACCACCCAGGAGAGCAACCATGAAATGCCAAGCCTGCAACGGACCAATTGAGGAAGGCTGGAAGGACAGTCCGCCGATCTGCGCAAGGTTCTGTTTGAAATGCCGGGTGGAACGCCGGCGCCGACACTGCCTCAAAGACCACTGGCTGCCTCAGCACGATGACTACCTCCGCGCCCACTATTACGGCGGCCTCCATCAGCGCGGGCGCGTCATCCGGGACTTGGTGCGGCAGACCGGCTTCCCGCGCTGGTACATCAAACGCCAAGCCAGGCGTCTCGGTTTGACCATGAGCCAGGACCGACGCCCGTGGACTTCAGACGAGCTGGCCACCCTGGACCGGCTGCTTGGGAGAGTCTCAGCGGCCACTATCGCCAAGCGCCTGAAACGCACCGAAACGTCCGTGGTGATGAAAATCAAGGCCCTTGGCCACTCGCGCCGGATCACAGAAGGCTATACAATGCGCGATTTAGAAACCTGCTTGGGCGAGGATCACAAAAAGATTCAACAGTGGATTGCCCACGGCTGGCTTCGAGACCATCTCCAAGGGACGCACCGACAGGACGGCAACGGGCGCGATATTCATCGCTTCCGGGAGAAAGACATCCTTGCGTTCATCAAGCGGCACCCGCAGGAGATCATTTTGTCTAAAGTTGATGCGACCTGGTTTCTCGATCTTGTTTTGTTGAGGGGCCGGGAGTTTCAGGACGCCTCCCCGCCCCGCTCCGAGCGCGATGACGACGAAGCCGCGTAGCCCCCGCAGGCCCAGGCCGGCGCTCTCAGGCGCAGCCCGTTTGTGCATCTCTCTTAAAGAAGCGCTAAAAGATCAGGGCAAGAGCGTTCGCAGAGCAATCTATATAGAGTATATTTTAGCCCATATTTGGCTTCAACAGCGGACGCGCGGATTGCCATTCCTTGCCAGGCCGGTTAACATGAAGCGCAGGGAAGGTTCGATGCAGAACATTGTCATTCAGAAGGTCCATGAACTTTCGGCCGATGCGCGCCAGGCCGTGGAGCGTGTGCTTGGCCGAACTCTTCGGGAGGAGGAAGAGGTCAGCATCATGGCCTTTTCGCCGCACGACGCCCCGGACGGCCCCGATCGTCAGGCCCTTGCCCGCAAGCTCGAACAGCGGATGAAGAAAACGGCCAATCGCGTTAAGAACGTGCCGGATGAGCAGGTCGAAGAAGTCATTAACGAGGCTGTAGACCACGTCCGTTCCCACTCGCGATGAGGATTGTTCTGGATACGAACATCCTCGTCAGAGCAAATATCAAGGCTCATGGGCCAGCCCAGGAAATCCTTTTAACGATTCTTCTTGGCAACCACACCCTCATCACTTCCCCATTCTTGATCCGCGAGACCGAGCGGGTTCTGGCCTACCCTCGGCTACAGAAGCTCTGGCGGCTGACGCCCCAGGACATTCAGGAACACATCGATCTGCTCGAGAAAGTCTCTCACCTGGTCCACCCCATTGTCGAAGCGCCCGTCGTCCTAGAAGACCCGAATGACGACCCCGTGATTTATACCGCAGTTTCGGGGAAGGCCGATGCGCTGTGCACGCTGGATCGTGATTTTTTCCACGCAGACGTGATCGAGTTTGCCCAGAGACGCGGTATCCGAATCTTCACGGATCTCCAATTGCTTTCGCGGTTGCGCCAAGAGTAACGCTGCCTCATTGCTAACAACGTGGCTTTACCCGGCGTGCAAAAACCCATACAATCAGTGATTTCCATGACGGAACTCATTTGGGACGGAAAATACAAGGACGGCAAGAAGCAAGGGCCGGTGCGCATTGCCCTGCCGTTTCAGACAATCGAAACGGTGAATGAGGGGACCGAGGCGCGGCTGCGAAGCCTGGAACTTTTCGCCACCGGGCGCGAGACTGGCTGGCGCAACCGGCTCATCTGGGGCGACAAGAAGTACGTTCTCCCATCGCTTCTCCCAGAGTTTGCAGGCAAGGTAAACCTGATTTACATCGATCCGCCGTTCGACACGGGTGCAGATTTTTCCGTCAACACCGAAATTCCCGACGCTGAGGAAGCCTTTACGAAGGAGCCGTCGATTCTTGAGCAAAAGGCCTACCGAGATACGTGGGGAAAGGGTCTGGAATCCTATGTCGCATGGCTATATGAGACGCTCGTCTTCCTGCAC
>JBOGJT010000323.1:0-4640 GCA_050745065.1 Terriglobia bacterium | reverse complement strand
TGGGCCGCGCCTTGAGCGCGCAAGGAAAGCTGGATGACGCCATCGCGGAATACCGCCAGGCTATCCTGCTTTCACCGGAAACCAGGCCCGCGCGCTTCAATCTAGGCAACGACTTGCTGAGGAAAGGAGACTGGGCAGAAGCCGCCACGGCGTATCTCGAGGCGCTGCGACTGAATCCAGGCGATGCGAAGGCCCACTACGGCCTGGGCCTTGCGCTCTACGGCGAGCGCGACGATGCGGGCGCCGTCGCCGAGTACCGCAGGTCGCTCGCGCTTGACCCCGGCGCCGGGGAAGTCCATCTGGCTTTGGGCCTCGCTCTGGTGGCGGAAAATAATGTGGCCGGCGCAATCCGTGAGTATCGCACGACGCTTGAAATGGATCCACGCGACGCCGTAGCCCATGCCGACCTTGCTTCCGCCCTGGTGAAAAAGGGCAATGGCAAGGAAGCTCTCAAGGAGCTTCGCGCCGCCATGGCGCTCGCGCCGGGAGACATGCGTTACCACGCGAGTTACGATGAGCTGGTCAAAGAGGTTACGCACTGAACAGGCGAGGAGACATTAAGTGTGGCTTGACGGAAAAGAAAAAATTCATGCTCCCGAGATCGGGCGGCGCTGGCTTAATTCCTCGTCACTCACCCTTGAACAGCTTCGTGGGCGCGCGGTGTTAGTCGATTTCTGGGACTACACGTGCGTGAACTGCCTTCGCACGCTGCCCTACGTGAAAGAGTGGGACCGTCGGTACCGTGCGCTGGGACTCACGGTGATCGGCGTTCACGCGCCGGAATTCCATTTTGCGCGCGATTCCAGCCGCGTTGAGCGCGCGGTGAACGCGCTCGGCCTGGAATATCCCGTAGTTCTCGATAATGAATACCAGATCTGGCAGGCTTACTCGAACCGCTGCTGGCCGGCCAAGTATCTAATCGATCCCCACGGCTACGTCCGCTACTACCACTTTGGCGAAGGGGGATACGGTGAGTCCGAAGACGCCATTCAGAAAATACTGCGGGAAATTGTTCCAAACGTGAGCCTGCCCGCGCCGATGGAACTCTTGCACGCCACAGACAAACCGGGCGCCCGCTGCGCGCCTGTGACGCCCGAGCTATACCTGGGCTTCAAGCGCGGGCGGCTCGGCAATGAGTCGGGTTATGCGTCGAACGAAGTGAGAGACTACAGCGCCGGCGCGGAATTCGCGCCCGACGTGGCGTGGCTCGACGGCCCGTGGTTTGCGTCGCCCGAGTCCGTGGAAGCATGTCCGCTCAACGGGCGTCCGGCGCGGCTGGCCGTCCGGTTTCGCGCGGCGGAGTTGAACCTGGTGATGAGCCCGCCGGACGTTGGCGAGGCCGCGGTGAGCCTCACGCTCGACGGAAAGCCATTGTCCGTGGGGGAGGCAGGTGAGGACGCGACCTTCCGCGACGGAAAATCGTTGGTCGTTGTCAACGAAGCTCGGATGTACCGGTTGATAAAGGCGAGCACAGCCGTCCCGAGGCTGCTGGAATTATCAACCTCCACGCCCGGGCTTGGCGCCTACGCCTTCACCTTCGTCTCCTGCGTCGAAGAGTAAAGGCTTCACTGATAAATCTCACGTGTCAATCTGCGCCCGTTGCAGCTTGCCGCTGAAGTCGATGTAAATCGACTTCCACTCAGTATAAAAATCCAGCGCAGCGGTGGCGGCCTCGCGGCGGCCGTTACCCGTCTGCTTCAATCCGCCAAAGGGCAAATGAGTCTCGGCGCCAATCGTCGAGGCGTTCACGTAAAAAATGCCCGTCTCCATCTCGCGCATGGCACGGAACGCCTTGTTGACGTCCCTCGTGTAGATGGCTGATGACAGCCCGTAAACCACGCTATTGCCCATTTCAATCGCGTCGTCCAACCCGTCGCAGGGGATCAGCGCCACGACCGGCCCGAAGATTTCCTCCCGCACAATCCGCATACGCGCGTGGCAATCGCCGAAAATGGTGGGAGCGTAAAACCATCCGTGCTCGCAGCCGGCAGGCTTCATGCGCTCGCCGCCGCACAAGAGTTTTGCTCCCTCGTCCCGGCCGGCGCGGACGTACTCCTCCACTCTGCGCAATTGCGCCTCGTTGATCAACGGTCCCACCTGGACCGACGGGTCAAGCCCGTTCCCCACTCTCAGCTTCCGCGCGCGCTCAACGAATTTGGCGGCGAACGCCGCGTAGACCCGCTGATCCAGCACGATGCGGCTGGCCGCGGTGCAACGCTGGCCGCTCGTGCCAAACCCTCCCCAAAGGGCGCCGTCGACGGCGAGGTCGAGGTCTGCGTCGTCCATCACCAGGATGACGTTTTTGCCGCCCATCTCAAGCGCCAGGTGCTTGAATTCACCGGCGCAGCGCAGCGCCACCTCCCGGCCCACCGCGGTCGAGCCGGTGAACGAAACGGCGCGCACGTTCTGGTGTGCCACCAGCGCCGCGCCAACTTCAGGCGCGCTTCCGGTGACGCAATTCACCACGCCGGGCGGGATGCCGGCTTGCTCAAAAATCTCCATCAGGCTCAGCATCGAAAGCGGTGATTCGGGTGACGGCTTCATCACCACCGTATTGCCCGAAATCAGCGCCGGCATTGATTTCCACGCGGGGATCGCCATGGGAAAATTCCACGGCGTGATTAGCGCACAAACGCCAAGCGGCTCGCGCTGGGTCATGCAATACTTGTCCGGAAGTTCGGAAGGCGTGGTCTGGCCGAACTGGCGCCGCCCTTCGCCCGCCATGTAATACGTCATGTCGATGGCTTCCTGCACGTCGCCGCGCGCCTCCGTAAGTGGCTTGCCCACCTCGCGCGTCATCTGGCAGGAGAGTTCTTCCTTGCGCCTTTCGAGTTGCTGCGCCACCCGGTAGAGCGTCTCGCCCCGCTTGGGAGCGGGTGTCCGCCGCCAACCGGGATATGCGGCCATGGCGGCCGAAACCGCGGCGGCCACGTCCTCCGCAGTCGAGTTCTGAAATGTGCCGACTACTTCTCTGCTATCCGCTGGATTCGTATGCTCGAAAAGCTTCCCCAGAGAGGACTCAATCCATTCGCCGTTGATGAAATTCTTGTGGATCCGTGACATCGGGCGCCTCGCTCAACGCCGCCAATATAGCACGAAACCACCAGACGGCGCCTCGATTCGCAGGGCGCGTGTTGTTAGCACTTGATATGTCCGGTTCAATTAGCAAGTGAAATGTCCGCTTTTCAGGCGGGGCATGGTAAAGGTTTATGTCGCGGGTGGCGCATACATTGGTTTGAATGTATGGAGAGCGTTCCAGAATGAGTGCTACGCCACTTGTTTCTCCATCTCGGGCGCGGACTTCATTCCCGGGTACCAACGACCGAAGGGTTTTCGGTATTCTCCGTTCAACACCTGCGTCCGCACCTGCAGCAGTAAATGCGCTCCGTGTGGGCTGGGGAACTGCTGGCGGCAATGCTTCGGCGCCGAAGATTGGGACCATGTGTCCGTTTATGACGCCTACACACGCCAGAATCGCTAGTACGAGCATCTCGTAGCGCTGCGTGGAAACAGACACACCGTATCCGATGGCAAGGAAGAGGGCTGTCTTGATGACGCCGTGGCCGGCCAGCGGAAATAGAAATGCACTATGACCTGCTTCGGTAAATTGCGTACCAGGGGTAAAGGGCGTCGCACTGCTTGTAAAGCTCGAGCGAAGCCGTTTTGTCCCAAATCTCCTTGAGGAGCGGACGCCAGTAGACAACGTAGACCTCTCGCGGCTTGCGCGTCACGGAGACATGCAAGTTCCCGGCAACGCACTCATTCACTTTGCTCCAAAAGGGATTGTAAAGGAAGAGCACCAGCGGGCCGTCGGGAAATTGATACTCTCCCGCGTTTCCACGCACGATCTCGACTCCGGCGGCGCCGCTCTTCGCTACATTGCTCTCGGCGGCGGCCGCCATGGGCTCGGAAAGATCGACCCCAATCACGCGTCTGAAACCCCAGTTGGCAGCGAGTACTAACGTTCGACCTTTCCCACACCCAAGATCAATATAGGTAAACTTCTGCGGCTCTATGGGCAAGTGCCGCATGAGGCCGGACCAGGCGCGAGGCGTTGTCGCAAGGTAGTCTCGCCCAGTCTGGGGATCAATTTCAATTTCGGCGTGCGAGGCCGCTCCTCCCGTATCCAGGCCTGTCCTCCAGTCGTACCACCGATCAGTCATCTTTATGAGACCAAAATAGGCCCTGTCCTGACCCAGCAGTGCGCTTCCAAAGCGCAACATGGCGAGTTCCAGTCCCGCCAAGGGCCCCTCATCTCGAAGCACATGGATATACCTCCGAATGCTTGGAATCACGTCACACCTCCGGAACCGCTATGGTAGCGCCATTAAATAACGTGACGTTGTATATAGTCCATCCATAAAACCGCTCCGTATGGTCGCATACCTCATCTTATATGCAAGGTCTTCCTGCGCAAAGCCGAAGCGATTCCCTGCGCCTAGAACGGAATTCGAATCGCCGGATCGCTGCTGGTCCTGGCCGACTGGAAGTCCACGGCAGTTAAGGTCTGAGCCTCACCAGGCGGTATAAAAACCAGAGCGGGCCGAGGATGCCATAGAACACCAGAACCCAGTCGAGGCGGTTAAAGATAGCGCCTAAGAGCACGAGCAGGTAGATCCCGGGAGATTCGAAGAGATATG
>JBOGJT010000322.1:0-12719 GCA_050745065.1 Terriglobia bacterium | reverse complement strand
CGGCATGTCTGCGTCACCCACGATACCGCTCAATTTTCGCCGGTGGATCGTTACGTTTGGCTTCGCGGTTTCGGCTTTGCGGCAGGCGGCGCCATGCGCGACACTTCGGGTTGGCGCAGCAGTTGTGACACCGGGACCAATTGGATATCCTGGCGCTCGAGATCAGGCAGAAACTGGCCGAGCGACGCAATCGTGGTGGCGTACGGGTGGCCGATCGCAAGTGCGGCGCCGCGCCGTTCCGCGATCCGGCAAAGCTCCCGGAGCTGGCCGAGGGTGTAGGGAACCGACCGGCTATCGTCCAGAAACACCGACCGGTAAAAGGAAGGCACGCCCGCGCGCCGCGCTGCCGCGAGGGCCACGGAGTTGGGAATCGTCCGGCTGTCAATGTAGTAAAGGCGGCGCCCCGCGAGCTCCGTCATGACCTCGCCCATCAGCCGCCCGTCGGTGGTAGCCCTCGAGCCCATATGATTGTTCACTCCGGCGGCGTATGGGACCGACGCCAGACCGCTTTGAATGATCCGGTCAACCTCCGGACCTCCCATACCTACTTTAAGTTCCTGAGGGCTGACGTCGGGCGCCGAGTCTAGAAGCGGCTGCATCGGCAAATGAAGCATCACTTCGATCCCTTCCCGATGCGCGGCGTCGGCGGTCTCGCGCGAATAGCGCAGGTGAGGCATTACGGAAAAGGTGAGCGGGGCACCTAGGCGCAACAAGTCGTGCGCCGCGTCGAGATTCTGCCCGAGGTCGTCCACGATAATGGCTACTCGCGTGATTCGCGGAACTTCACGCAGGGTCCACTCGCAGACGGGCCTATTCCCCGAATACACTGTGAACCGGCTCGAGTGCATTCCGGAAAGCGCTTTAGGCATCTCGGCTGCGGTTAGGCGGACAGCTTGTGCGTGGGCTGTGCGAAGGATGGCCTGCTTCGCTGCGTTGTAGGCGCCGGGCGTGATCAAAACATCGAAGGCGCCGGAAGAAGAAGCAGTGTTTTGCCGAATCCAGATGTTATCCCCCCCAGCGCGGTTAAGGGCACGCTGGAAACGACGGGCGACTTCCGGGCCGGGAAGGGAAGGCCGCGCACGAGGTACGACCGGCCGCACCACTCGCGGCCAAGCTCTCCGCCGGGCTGCTTCATGATGTCGAAACCGCGTTTTCAGCCAAACCCCGCCAAAAATGGTCAGCGAGGTGATGATAATGAGGGGCAGAATCCAGCGAGGGAAACGGTATTTCGTTTTTCTGCGTTTGCTCTTTCGGGAGCTCACCATGAAGAAATTGAGGCAGGAGGCCAGAAGCGGGAAACGAGCAGCACAGAACCAGATGATTCGGTGACGACGTCAATCAACGCCAGCCGCTCTTCGTAGTTTGCCGTACTGGATCAAGACGAACAGGCACGTGCGACCTTCACACGCGACTCACCCGGCCTCGGGCTTACGCCGCTTTGCCGGAGGCCGATTCCTGGGTCAACGCGTCGATGGCCTTCTGGAGTTGAATGTCGTCCTTAGTCCCGTACTGCTGCGGCTGCACCAGCGTTCCGTTCATGACCACCTCGCCGGGTGCGGGCACCAGGATGTTCGGCGTGACGCCGTTATCCTCAATTGCCTTTCCGTCGGGGCCATAATACTTCGCCACGGAGAGCAGCAATCCCGAGCCGTCTCCAACCGGGATGACCTTCTGCACCACCCCCACACCAAAACTTGGAGCGCCCACCACGTCGCCGCGTTTGTCGCACAGGACGGCATCAGCCACAACTTCGGCCGGACCGGCTGTCGCGCGGTTGATGAGCACCGCGAGCGGCATAGAGAAAACGGCTCCTTGAGGCTCGGCCATGAAGTTGTGCCGCGGATCGCGCTGGCCGTAGGTATAGGTGATGAGGCCTTTCTGAATAAACAAACTGGCCGTCTTCACCGCCTCCGCTTCTTCGCCGCCGGCGCAATCGCGCAGGTCAAGAACAATCCGCGTAGCGCCCTGCGCCCTCAGGCTCTTGACGGCAGAAGCGATTTGCCCGGTTTCCCCCTGATCGAACGTGGCCACGCGCACGTAGCCAGTGTGGTCATCCTCCAGCTTGGTGATGACGGGTGGGTGCGGAAGCACGACGCGGGTTAAAACGAGTTTCTGCGGCGCGTTGTGGGACGCTCCCACCACCCACACCTCAATCGTGGTGCCCGGCGCGCCCGCCAGCTCCCGCTCGATCTGAACGGCTGAAAGCTCGCGCACCGGTTTGTTATTGACGCGGTCGAGAAGGTCTGAGGGTTTAACGCCCGCCTTATCCGCGGGGCTGCCACGCAGCACCGAAACGACGGTGGCAAACCCGAACCGCTTGGAAACAAAAAGTCCCACGCTTGCCGGGCCGGCAACGGGGTTCGCCAGATAGTTCTTGAATTGCGCGGGAGTGAAGTACGTACTATAAGGGTCGAGCGCCTCGAGCAGGCCGCGAATGGCCCCGCCCGTCACGTCCTGCAGGTTAGGCTGAGTCACGTAATCGCTCTTGATGCGGGAAAGAACTTCGCTATAAACTCCAAGGTCTTTGTACGTCTCATCGTTGGATGAAGAGCCCTCACCGAGCACGCCGCCGATGACTACGTACAAGACAAGCACCACCGAGACGGTAATCAGCGCGTAACGAAAGCGGTTGCTCATACAGTCAAAAGCTCCCTTCACCAGGTCCGGTATTCAAAAATAAAGTATAGCACGCGCGGGCACGCCTCGCGCCGCAGCGTCGCTCGATGTGCGCCGAATCTCGTGGCGAATGCAGGCCGCCCCTCGCGGCGGTCACACGGAGTTCTAAACCGTGCGGGTCACGATCTGGAGTGATCGCGGCTTATCCGCGTCGAGGCCCTTCAGGCTGGCAAGACAGGCGGCGAATATCTGGCCGGGGACGATGTAAGGAATCGGCGTATATATCTCCGGGATGTTCCCGGGAATCCGGATTGCGTGCACGAACGACGGCAGCCTCGCGTCTGCGGAAGAGATCACCAGCGTTTCCCCGCGAAGCCTTTCCAGGCGATCCAGCAGTTTGCGCAGCTCGCGGAATGTCCCCCCCGGCGGCATGAACATGAGCACGGGAAAATCGCGCTCGATCAACGCGATGGGGCCGTGCAGGAAATCGGCCGAGGAGAACCGCTCGGCCACCACGTAGCACGTCTCCATCAGTTTCAGTGACAGCTCAAAGGCGTTCGCGTAGTTCAACCCGCGCGCCACCACCGCGCACTGCCGCATATAGCGATAGCGCTCCACCTGATCGTCTATTTGTGGAGCCAGCTTTAATACCTCCTTCACTCGGCCGGGCAGCTCGCTCACGCCTTCCAGCGTCACGTGGGGGCCGAGAGCCGACGCTAGGAGGTAGAACAGCAGAAGCTGGGTGGTGTACGTTTTGGTGGCCGCGACCGAATGCTGCCGGCCGGCGCGCGCCAGAAAAACGTCGTGCACGATCTGCGCCATTTCTGATCCCGCTTCGTTGGTGATTCCCACCGTGTAGGCGCCCTGTTTGCGGGCTGCCCGGAGCACCATGTTGATGTCCGTCCCTTCGCCTGATTGCGAAATCCCCACCACCAGGGTGTCCCGCAGGTTGATTCTGGCGTGGTATACCGTGTGGATCGACGGCGCACAGAGTGATACGGGAATGCCGGTGGTGATCTCAAGCAGGTAGCGCCCGAAGAGCGCCGCGTTGTCCGAAGTGCCCCGCGCCACCAGCAGGATCATGCGGAATGGCTTTTTCGCGGCAGTCGACCGGAACTCGCGCGCATGATCCCGCTCGGCCCGCAGCGTTCTCTCGATCGCTTGCGGCTGCTCGAGGATTTCTTTCATCATCTTGGACATGGTTACCCCCTCGCCGGATTTTCAATTGCGATTCTAGCCCAAGGGTACATGATCGGCAAGGCGAGGCCCTCGGCAATCTTTCAATCTTGGAACTTTGGGGAGGAAGGAAGGTCGAACGCGCAGACACGCCTCCCGGCGGAATCCATCTAGCTCGATGATAATTACCGGATCGGCAATGGGAGGCTGGCAGGCGCGCCCACGGGAAGGGCAGAGGACTGCTAGGCGACAGCGGCCTTCACACGCCGTGATGCGGCGCGCTTTTTCTTTGGAGCCGTGCCTTCGGCGATTTCAAAAATGGCGATGGAGGTCACGAATTTCTTTAAGCCTACGGTGTCAAAGTCAACGACCGTGCGGTTTTCGTCGCGCTCGACAATTGTGCCGCATCCATATTTTGAATGATGAATATATTGACCGGTTTTTAGAGTCATGATGAACGTCTCCTTTTGAAGATAACGCCAAAAGAATGCGCAGACTACGAACAAGTGGGAAGCGGTTATGATCCCCACATCCCGGCGGCCGGCGGGTCCGAAAATTCCGGGAGATTCGTGGGGTGACGACGAGAAGGTGGTCGCTCGGGGCGGCCCTCGCGAGCCGCCCCTGAACGGTTCAATTAAGCTCTTTCAACGCTATCGGCCTGCAAGCCCTTGGGACCCTTTTTGACTTCAAAGCTGACCCTGGCTCCTTCCTCGAGCGAACGGTAGCCATCGCCCACGATGGCGGAGTAATGGACAAACACGTCATCACCGCTCTCGCGCTGGATAAATCCGTAGCCCTTTGCGGCGTTAAACCACTTCACAGTACCTTGTTCCTTCATACGAAAAGACATCCTTTGAGATTGAATTAGCAATTTATAGACACGGCGACGGCCCGGAACGCCCGAGAATCTGCGGTAAAACTCATCTCTAAGGTTGATTTGACCCTGGAGGCTGGATTTCTACTCGCGGAGATGCACGTCTGCACTGAGAACATAAACTGCACGCCTAGTGTAACATAAAGCCGGCGGTTTAACTACATGTAATTATTGACCCCAATCCATCGAGAGCCTGTCGTCGGCTGGGTAATAGGCCATCAAGAGGTGTGGTGTGCCCTTTATAGCTCAGGACCGTTCGCCGTCAAATGGAACGCAGCCAAGGCCTGCGTGGCGGAAAACGAGGGTTCAGCAAACAACTGAAGTCCTGGGTCTGTAGTGGCTAGACGTTTAACTCCCGTTGATTCAGTAGCATAGGATTTCCGTCGGCAGGCTGGGTCTCCGCCAATTACGCGCAGCCGATTTTCGGCTGAAATCGCTCGGAAGGATGTAACCGCGAAGCTTTGCTCGAAAACGCGAATCTGCGAAAAACAGATGATGTAAAGGTCGTCTTCTCAATGATAGGGCGAGTTTTATTGCGCAGATCACTGGGCTGCATCTTATGGTTTGCAACCCTGGGTTTCTTCTGGATGGCGCTTCCACTCTGCACTGCTGGAGCACGCGCGGCGCCGCAGCAGAACGGCGCGACTTCGGAGCCCCCGCAGGTGGTGCAACTTTTCGCGCGCGGCGGTCAGCTCATTCAGGCAAAGGATTTCCGCGGCGCAGCGCAAGTGTACGAACAGATCCTCACGATCCAGCCGCACTCCTTCCCTGCCCTGAATAATCTCGGTGTTATTTACGCGCATCTCGGCGAGTATACGCAGGCCGCCAGTGCCTATGAGCGGGCGCTGCGGATCGAGCCTGGCTCATTTCCTCTTTGGGTAAACCTGGGCCTCGCCTATTTCAAGGCAAGGGAGTTTGAGAAGGCGATCAAGCCGCTTGCCCGGGCGGTGGCGATTCGCCGGGATAATTTTCAGGCTGAAGCCTTGCTGGGGATGTCTTACTACTGGGCGGGGGATTTTACCTCCGCGAGCGCGGAATTGGAGAAGGCCATCGCGGCGGCCCCCGGCAATCGCGCCTTACAATACCTTCTATGCGAGAGCTATCTCAAGGCCGGGCAAGATCAGAAATTGCTGGTCTTTACCGGGCAGGCCGGGTCTCTACAGCCGCTCACCGCACACCTGCTTAGGGGTGAAGCCGACGATGATCTCAATCGCATCCCCGCCGCGATCCAGGAATTCAAGGCGGCCGCGGCGCTGGCGCCGGATGGTGCGGGTATCCACTTTGGCCTTGGGTTTCTATATTGGGAAAGCCATGACAATCGAAGCGCCGAGGCGGAGTTCCGGCGAGAGATGGAGGTGGGCGGACTGACACCGCAATCCGAGGCCTATCTCGGCGACATTGCGCTGAAAGAAGGCGAGGTCACGCGAGCGAGGGCGCTGCTCAGACAGTCGCTGAGTTTATTGCCCAAGACCGGTTTGGCCTTCTACGACGCGGGCGTTATCGATGCGCGCGCAAAAAATGATCACTCCGCCGAGCGCGAATTAAAGGACGCGCTGCGGCTCGGCCCCGGCCAACGCGACGCATATATCGCCCTGGCCAGCGTCTATCGGGATCAGGGGGAATACGACCTCGCGGTGAAAGCGCTCAAATTGGCCGCAGGTATTCCCGTGCGGCGTCGCACAAAACTTTCTGAGATAATCTCGACCGCGCCCCCAGCGGCGAACTGAGGCGTTCGGGTATTGAAACCCCTGCAATTGAAATCCGCCGTCGTGTACGGATGATTTCTGATCAAAGCGGTTTCGTCATACTTTTACGAGGGTCTGACTGTAATCCGAGATTTGAAATTTGAGATTTGAAATCCGGAATCCAGTCAGTCGTGTCGCTTTGCGACAGCCGCAAAGCATGAAAAGGCCGGCTACCGTCATTCCCGCGAAAGCGGGAATCCATATGGCCCCCCGCCTTCGCGGGGGTGACGCCGGCAACTCCTCGGAGGAGAATCCGGGGCGCTCCGCTCAGTATTTCCGTAGGACGCCAATCACTCGGCCTTGAATGCGCACGCTTCGCGCCGGAAGGACGATGGGATCCATCTGCGCGTTGGCTGGCTGCAACCTTACCCTGCCGCCTGCCTCGTGGAAAATCCGCTTCAGCGTCGCGTCGGTGCCATCCACCAGCGCGACCACGATCTCGCCGTTAGGGGCCTCGCTCGACCGCTCCACCAGGATGTAATCCCCGTCGCAGATGTGGTCGTCAATCATTGAGTCGCCCTTCACTTTGAGGACAAAAATCTCGCCGCGGCCGCCAGAGAAATCATTCAGCGAGAAGGTCTCGGCGGCGGGCAGAGCTTCCACAGGGTAGCCTGCCGCAATGAGTCCGAGGAGGGGAAATTCCATCCTTCCGGACGGATCAACCACGGGGTGATGGCTGCTTCCCTCGAGTCCTGCCGCGCCGAACACCGCCCGGGATGCGCCCCTGCGCGCCGGGCCGGAGGATTTCGCAGCGCTAAATGCAACTGGCCCTGGCAGCGCCACAACGTCAATCGACCGGCTCCGATTGTAGCCGCGCCGGATAAAGCCCTTCCTCTCCAGGTTCTCGATGTGTTTGTGGACCGTGGCCACGGAAGACAGGCCGAGTGATTCTCCAATCTCCTCAAAGCTCGGGGAGTAGCCCCTTCGCGTGATGAACTTGACCAGAAAATCTAAAACCTGCTTTTGCCTGTGGGTCAACGCCATGATGGATTCCTCGGACGCAAGGTGCGGCACAACTCGATTACGTCTATCGATTGTCGGCGAATAAAAGACGAATAGCAAGCGAAAAAGGAGAATGGCCAGAGTGTTCACCAAAAAGACGCAAAGACGCCGCCCCTACCAAGAACGCCACGACTCATTGGCTCAAAACAACGGCGGCTTCTTCGCTTCGCTCAGAATGACAGCTAAATGAAGTTTTTCGCCAACCTGCGAAAGCGCTTGCGGCGTTCGCCGGCAAAAGGGTTTCGCCTGTGTTGTTACGTTTCACCGCGAATCAATTTGAGCCGCTGTCCTTCTTCTTTGGCTACAATGGAGGTGGAGGAGATCGCATGAATAACGACACATTCAAAATCGCGGGAAAGCAGTTTGGCTCGCGGCTGATTGTGGGCACGGGCAAATACGCTAGCTTCCAGGAGATGGCTCGCGCTCATGCGGCATCGGGGGCGGAGATTGTGACCGTGGCGGTGCGGCGAGTTAATCTTTCGGATCACAGCAAGGAATCACTGCTCGACTACATCGACCGGGAAAAGTTTTTCATCCTTCCGAATACGGCCGGGTGCTACAACGCCGGCGAGGCTGTCCGTGCGGCGCGGCTGGGGAAGGAGGCCGGGCTTTCCAACTGGATCAAGCTCGAAGTGATTGGGGACGAGAAGACGCTCTTCCCGGATAATTTCGAGCTGCTGAAGGCGACAGAGGTTCTGGCCGGCGAGGGTTTTGTGGTGCTGCCTTACACCAACGATGATCTGGTCTGCGCGCGCCGCCTGATAGACGCGGGCGCCGCGGCCATCATGCCGCTAGGGGCGCCGATTGGGTCCGGGCTCGGCATCCAAAACCCGGTGAATATCCGCATCTTGCGTGAGATGGTTGGCGATTTCCCCATCATTCTGGATGCGGGGGTAGGCGCGGCTTCGGACGCCGCCGTGGCCATGGAGTTGGGCGCCGACGCCGTGTTGATGAACACCGGCATCGCCGGCGCCGCGGATCCCATCCTGATGGCGCAGGCCATGAAGCACGCCATCCTTGCCGGACGCGAGTCGTATCTTGCTGGGCGCATACCGAAGAAGCTCTATGCGGCAGCGTCGAGCCCGCTCGAAGGCGTCGTGCGGTGATGAGATGGCCGGTGTTTTCCCGCGCGGGCGGGGCGCGATTCGGCCGCCACTTTTCCGTCCGCTCCTGGCGAGTACCGGGTTTGCAGCGCCGCTCATCGCGCATTGCTTTTTCGTTCATCTTTTCCCATGCATCCCCTACAATGGCATTCATGACACAAGAAACGGAATCACCTTCGAGCGCGGCGCGCTCGCGGCTGATCGTGGCCCTTGACCTTCCCACCGCGGACGCGGCGGCGCGCATGGCGGAGCGGCTGCAGTACCACGTAGGGATGTTTAAAGTAGGATTCGAGCTTTTTAGCGCGGAGGGTCCGGTGCTGCCGCGATACTTAGCGGCGCGCGGCCAGGGCGTGTTTCTTGACCTGAAATTCCACGATATTCCGAACACGGTTCGCGCTGCGTCGCGTGAAGCGGCCGCGCTCGGCGTAAGCATGTTCAACGTACACGCTTCGGGAGGGCGCAAAATGATGGAAGCCGCCCGTGAAGGAGCGCATGCCGGATGCGCGGAGGCGGGCGGCAAACCCCCGCTGGTCCTGGCGGTAACGGTGCTGACGAGCCTTTCTTCGGCGGACTTGTTGGAGTTGGGCGTGACGGGCAGCCCGGAAGATGTAGTCGTCCGATTGGCGCTACTGGCGAAGAGCGCCGGCTTGGACGGGGTGGTGGCGTCAGCGCAAGAAGCGGCGGCCATCCGCGCCGCGTGCGGCCCGGACTTTACCATCGTCACGCCTGGGATTCGTCCCGCCGCGTCCGCCGCTCAGGACCAGGCTCGCGTTGCAACGCCAGCCGGCGCAATTCGCGCCGGGGCGGATTATCTCGTAGTTGGCCGCCCGATCACTGCAGCTCCCGGCCCGGAGGCCGCCGCCGATGCTATCACGGCGGAAATCGAGCAGGCGCACATCGCAAGCACAGGTCGCCCAGCGTGAACGAAAGCCAGATTCTCGAAATTTTCCGCGCGCACAAGGCCCTCCTCGATGGCCACTTTATTCTTTCCTCTGGATTGCACAGCGACCGCTACATCCAGTGCGCGCTGGTGCTTCAACACCCGCGCGTGGCGGAGCAGTTGTGCGCAGCGCTGGCGGAAAAGTTCAAGGCCTTAGGAGCCGGCGTGGTGGTCGCGCCCGCGCTCGGCGGCATTCTGGTGGCGCACGAAGTCGCCAGAGCGCTTGGCGCGCGCGCCCTTTTCACCGAGCGGCAAGACGGTGAAATGCGCCTGCGGCGTGGTTTTACGCTCGAGCCCGGCGAGGCGGCTCTCGTGGTCGAAGATGTCATCACCACGGGGCTTTCGACGCGCGAGACCATGAAATGCGCAGAGGCTGCCGGCGCGAGAGTGGTAGGCGCAGGCGCGCTGATCGACCGAAGCGGTGGCGCCGTTGATCTGGGGGTTCCCAAAGAGGCGCTGGTTGCGCTGCAGGTTCAGAATTACGATCCGCCCGCGTGCCCGCTCTGCAAGGCTGGTATTCCCGCCGCCAAGCCGGGCAGCCGGACGAAATCTTCGGCGGTTTAGCGCCGAAATCGCGACGCCTGGGTAGGGGCGCGGCTTGCTGCGCCCTCTGTAGGGGATGATGCAGGGCGCGACAAGGCGCGCCCCTACAAATTACATTACTCCTCGCCGATAAGCTATTCTCCCCTCGACAATCGTAGCCGTCACCGCCCCTTGCAAGGTCCATCCCTCGAACGGTGAATTGTAGCTTTTGGATTTCCCCTCTGCAGCGCGGTAGGTCCATTTCCGTGCAGGGTCAAACAGCGTGATATCGGCGGCGGCGCCCACGCGGAGGCATCCGCCGGCCAGTTTGAGAATGCGCGCCGGCCGCGCGCTCAACAATTCGATCAGCCGCACCATCGAGATGCGCCCCGGCCCGACCAATTGCGTTATCGCCAGGCCGAGCGCCGTTTCGAGGCCAGTCACGCCGAAAGGAGCGGTCGCAAGGGGCTGAGCTTTGAGCCGGGGCGAGTGGGGCGCGTGGTCCGTGGCAATGGCGTCGATCACGCCGTCGGCGAGCGCGGCGAGGATGGCCTCGCGGTCGCGCGCGCTCCGCAGGGGAGGGTTCATCTTGGCTGCCGTGCCACACGCGGCCATCGCATCGTCGGTCAGGGTGAAGTGATGCGGCGTCACCTCGCACGTCACCTGCACGCCTTCCGCCTTCGCCGCGCGCACCATCTCCACTCCTGCGGCCGTCGAAAGGTGAGCCACGTGGAGACGCCCGCCGGTCTCCGCGGCGAGCGCCACGTCGCGCGCAACGCAGGATTCCTCCGAGGCGTTGGCGATACCCTTAAGCCCCATCGCGGACGCTGCGGCGCCAGCGTTCATCACACCGCCCGCACTGATGCTGATATCCTCGCAGTGGTCGATGATGCGCATGTCGAGGGTGCTAGCCCGCAGCAGAGCTTCGCGCATCAGTGTGGAGGTTTTCACCGGCCGCCCGTCATCGGAAAATGCCACCGCGCCCGCTCCTTTTAGCGCCGCAAAATCGGTGAGGGCTTCTCCCTCGCTTCCCGTCGACACGGCCGCGATGGGAAACACTCGCGCAAGACCCAGCCGC
This sequence comes from Terriglobia bacterium, assembly GCA_050745065.1. GTDB lineage: Bacteria > Acidobacteriota > Terriglobia > UBA7540 > UBA7540 > RH2-MAG17b. The sequence goes on along the minus strand of JBOGJT010000322.1, from coordinate 1,663 downwards.
CGCGCTGTTTGCACCATGGCGCGCGTGAGCTCGGGACTGTCATTCACGGGGCGCGTGTTGGGCATCGGGCAGACGGCGGTGAAGCCGCCGGCGACTGCGGCCGCGAGGCCTGTTTCAAGGGTCTCCGACTCTTCACCACCGGGCTCGCGCAAGTGCACGTGGATGTCGATGAATCCTGGGCATACGATCTGGGCGCTTGCGTCCAGCGTCACATCCGCCCTCGCGCCTGATCCCAGCGCCCTGCCGCCGCTAATTTGGCGTATCACGCCGCCGTCAACCAGGATGTCCATCTCGCCGTTAAGCCCATCGGCCGGTGAGATCACCGTCCCACCGAGAATTAATAAGGTGCTCATGGTTCAAATCCGTAAATCGCGGGTCAGCGCCCCTACGATGCAGCAGGCGGCACAGCGAGACTCGCCGCCAGCGTTATTGACGCGGCTTTCCCGCAAAGGCTAGAATAGAAGATTCAGGGCTTGTACGGGAAATAGCCAGCGTCTCCTACCCAGCCTTGCAGCCCCACCCCAGCTCATTTGAGGAAGAATTAATGAATGCCAACGATCTTCGACCGGGTATGGTCATCAAGCACAACCGCGAGCTCTTTTCAATTTTCAAGGCCGAGCACCGCACGCCCGGCAATCTGCGCGCCTTCGTACAAGCTCGCATGAGAAACCTGCGCACGGGCGCCATTCAGGATCACCGCTTCCGCTCGGAAGACGAAGTCGAGCGCGCCATCATCGACGAAACGGAGATGCAATACCTCTATTCGGACGGCGACTCCTTTCACTTCATGAATACCGAGAACTATGAACAGCTTCACCTGCACAAGGACGTGGTGGGCGACCGCGCTCAATATCTTGTTCCGGACGGCACGTTGAAGGTGGAATTTTATGAGGGCCGCCCGATCGACGTCGCATTGCCCGCGACCGTTGATCTGAAAGTTGTGGAGACGGAACCGGGAATCCGGGGCGGCTCAGCCACGAACGTCGGCAAACCCGCCAAGCTCGAGACCGGTTTGATCGTCCAAGTCCCACCCTTCATCTCCGAGGGGGAAGTTATCCGCGTGGACACCTCGCAGGGCACCTACCTCGAACGGGTAAAATAGCGATCCATTGATGGCTTATAAAGCGTTGGTAGCGCTACCGGGAATCGAACCCGGGTTTTGAGATTGAGAATCTCACGTCCTAACCCCTAGACGATAGCGCCAAGAGTGGGGGTTGCTCTCCACTGGTTTGTTACGCTTTGAACGCCGGCTCGCCTCTCGCATGCCCAACACCTACAAGCGTAACGCCCGCAAGAATCGGCTGACAAGTAGGAACGAAACGCGCCCTTGTTAGAATTTGGTAAGGGAAGAGAAGTTGAAATCCTTGATCTTCATGGTGGGTACGACCATCTCAACGGATTCTTCACCGGCCGCCCGCTCGGGCGCGCTCATCATCTCAACCTGATTCAGCATTTCGAGGAGGCTTTGGTTGAAGCGGAGATTCCGCACGCCGTATTTTACCTCTCCGTCTTCAATCAGGAACGTTCCGTCGCGCGTCATGCCGGTGAGAATCTTGGTGTACGGATCCACCTCGCGGATGTACCAGAAGCGCGTCACCAGAAGGCCCCGCCCGGTCGAGCGGATCATCTCTTCGCGCGTCTCCTCTCCGCCCTCGAAGACCAG
>JBOGJT010000321.1:0-3122 GCA_050745065.1 Terriglobia bacterium | reverse complement strand
CCCCCGCTACAGCATAGGATGGCGGTAGGCTTATGTCCCCCCGTACAAAAAGGGTTTTTCGGCAACCGGTTCAGGACGCATCGTGCAGCGCCCCGACGCCCTATTTTCATCCTTCGGAGTGCCGCAAACGAAATGACAGACTGAGCGGAGCGAAGAGCGACCCAATACGGAGACCTTTTGCATGGCGAATCCACACGAGCGGTTCTTCATCGATCTGGCAGCGGAACTTTCCCTGAAACAGCGGGTTTTTGTCCGCTGGTGGATCGAGCAACTTACCACGAAATTCGGGACCCCGTACTCATCACCCAGAGAAAAGACAGGCTAATGCGTAGCGGCCATTCCTGACGGGATGGCGTACCTACGCCAGCGCCATACGCCGGGCAATTGCCTCGCGGTGGCTAGACCATGACCCGGTCACACATCTTTCACTGACAACCACCGAGTTGGCTGTGGCGTTGTTCAAGCCAGCGGTTGCGCTAAAGGCTCAAGCGCCTGCCCGGTGTTTTTTTCCCGGACGCCGCAGTCTGTTGGCGCGGGGCATACCTCCAGATGCCCCGCGCGGACGCATTTATACAGGCATAAGTCCGCGATGCCTCGTGTTGTAGCGGCGGCCTCTGGCCGCTGCTACAGCAAAGATGGCCGTGGACTTATGCGTCCCCGTACAATAATTAGGTAGACCATGCCGCTTGCGTCCCGCTCAGGCATGAAAACGCCCTGAACGATCGCCGCCAGTAAATTACGACCGCCATAATTTTTACCGGTGTAAATCGTACTCGATTCGGTTCACCGGTCGAGGAGGAATACCATCATGGCCATCAATACGGTGGGAGAACTACGTAAGGCTCTGGCCTCGGAAGGATTGCGTTGGACCGTGAACGCCCGATTTTCCGACAGCCAGCTTTTGACGCGCCCACACCTGGGCGCGCTTACCGAGCAAATGCCGCGCGCGGCCAATCTTCCTCGCGTTGACGTGGCAAAGATGGTGGCCGCGACGCCGCCGGTGAATGTTTTTCTAGTTAATCATCTGGTCGAAATCGGTGTGCTAAAGGCCCCGGTGGTTGAGAGCCGGTCGCCGGTTGTCCCCCACATGGTTGTTCCCGCGGGTTCGGGAGGTCCAGCCGCTGCGCCCGTCGACTGGCGCAACCGCTGGGGGACGAATTGGATCACGCAGATCCGCGATCAGGATCCTTGCGAGGCTTGCTGGGCGTTCGGGGCCACGGCCTTGGTCGAGAGCATGGTGCATATCGAGCACTGCGTGTGGTGTGTGCGCTCGGAAGGCGATGTTCACGACGGGATGGGAACGAAATGCGGCGACTGCGGCAACGCCGGCGCGGCGCTCGATTGGATCAAAAACAACGGCATTTCCGATCCTCAATGCTACGCGTGGCCGGACCCGAGTAGCCGCACCAGCTCCTACTTCAATCCAGCGCCCGGCAGTTGCGGAGGCGGCTCGATGGTCGCTCCCAACTACAAGACGTGCAGTGACCGCAGCGGGCGAACCGTCCGGATCGGTGGTTACACAAGTCTGGGCAACGTGAGCGACCAAAAGAATTGGATCGATCAGGTTGGGCCGCTCGTGGTGGGCTTCGACGTTTATAGCGACTTCCAATGGTGGTCAGGATCGTCGCCCTACATTCAATCGAAGTCCGCCGTCTATTTGGGCGGTCACGTCATGCTGGCGGTGGGATATGACGACAATTTGAATTGTTGGATTGTAAAAAATTCCTGGGGGACGAGTTTCGGCAACCAAGGTTATTGGCTGATTGGGTACGGCCAGTCCAACATCGACACCTATGGCAAAATTGGCCTGCAGGGCTCGAATCCCGATCCGTGGACGAAGCGGCGGCTGCACTCCGGCGGCATGATCGAGAGCGGGGACGGCGCAACGCATCGCAACTTCGAGTTAGCCGCGCTCGTCAATGGAACGCAGATTGCCCACTGGTGGCGTGACAATACCGCATCGGGCTACCCGTGGGCGCGGGCCGAAGTGTTTGCCAACGACGTGAATAGCCGGCCGACGCTCACCCAAACGACGTATAACCGGAACTTTGAATTGATCTACGTCACCACCGGGAATCGTCTGCACCACTGGTATTTCGATCAGACCGGCGGTAAATGGGACGATGGCGGAGTCTTCGGACCGCCGGACGCGGTCACCGCCGCGACGCCGGGATTTATCGAGAGCAACTATGGTCCTGGGAACTTTGAAGCGGTGGTAAGCACCAAGGACGGAAAGTTGAACCATTGGTGGCGGGATACGGCGTTTCAGTGGCATGACGGAGGGCGGTTCGCCTCAAACGTGCTTTCGAGCGGCGCGTCGCTGATCCAGAGCACCTACGGACAGGTCGGCAATTTGGAGCTCGTCTGCCTGCTCAATACGCGGCAGATGCAGCATTGGTGGCGCGACGACGACCACGGCAATGTATGGAACGCCGGGGTGGTTTTCGGCTCGAATCTCTCCAGCCCGCCTTGTATGATTCAAGGACAATACGGCATGGGGAACGAGTCCGCTAACGGAAACTTCGAGCTGTGCGTTGCGACCACGGCCGGGACGGTTGAGCACTGGTGGCGTGATAACTCGAGCGGCAGCGAAGCGTGGCAGATGAGTGCAACCTTCGGCCACGACGTGGTCTTTGTAGTGGCGCTCCTCGAAGGCAGTTTCGGGTTTGACCTGGAGGTGATCGTCCATCGCAGCGACGGCGAGCTCCAGCATTACTGGCGAGACGGCGGTGGGTGGCACGAAGGAGCCGTTATTGGCATTTCCCTCTAATATCACTCTGCAAGGCGGCGAGGAGGGCCAGCTTCGCCTGCAAGGCGCGGGGTCGGTGGGATACGTGTGGATTCACAGGGTAGACGGGCCGCCAGGGGTGGTCTCTCTCCATTTCGAGTCCGCTTCGGCGCCTCCAAAGCCGATTTCGGGTTCTCTTCCGCAGGGAGGCAGCGTGGATCAGATTCTCGTCTTGCGCGGCCTGGGTGCCGGCAGGGTGACCGTTCATTTAGAACTCCGGCGCCCATGGGAGCACGACCGGCCGCCCAGAATGCAGTATACGGTTGAAGTGACTGTGACATAAGTCCACGGTCATCTGCTGTAGCGGCGGCCTCTGGCCGCCGGTCTTTAGTAG
>JBOGJT010000320.1:0-17205 GCA_050745065.1 Terriglobia bacterium | reverse complement strand
AATCCCGCGAACCCGGATGTGAAGATCGGTCGCATGCGATGGCTCATATACATCCGGCGGCCGGTGATCTGCTCGACGGCGTCAGAAACCGACGCGGCCTCCACGTGGCGGAATCCCTCCAGCAGGGATGCGTCTGACTGTTGCAGCACGGCGGGTCGCGGTGACGGCGGCGAAGCTGTTGATCGGACCACGCCCAGCGCGATCATTCCAATGGCCGCGATCAATGCGGCGGCAAATATTCTGGCGCCCTGGCGACGCGCAAGTGGAAAAAGTTTGATCATTCGATCCTCCTGGTTGTATATATGTACGGTCACGGCTTCTTAAGCCGTGCCGCGACGCATTGTCGTCGAACTTATCCTATAGCGAGCGCCTTTAACGGGTTGGTGGAAAACGCGCTGCCCTTGTCATTCCACCATGGAAACAGGAATAAGCGATGTTCACACCACGGACTGATGACGTTCGCCGTCGGGGCGCTGCATGCTTCGCGCTAAGAAGTTGGGCGCAGCAAGCGGCGCCCCTACGCCCTCGTTCCCCGATTTGCGCGTGTCGTGATACGGCATAACAAGTCGCCGCGAGGACGTCTTCTCCAACGTTTTTACCAACTCTTTTGAAGGTTCAAGGAGAAACAGAAAATGCCGAAAAGTACATACTGCCGCTCCATGATGGTTTCTATTTCGCTCTCCGCCGCGATCCTCTGCGCCGCGGCTTCCGGCTGCTACGCGCAGGCCCGGCACGCCGTGGACCTACCGGGAACAACCCAGGCGCTCCCATTCAGTGATGGCATCGTCGTTGGCCATTCGCTGTATGTTTCCGGAACCCAGGGCACAGATAGCCAAGGGAAGCTGGAAGACGGTATCAGCGCCCAGACGCGCGCCGCGCTGGAAAACATCAAAAGCGTGGTCACCAAGGCCGGCTTCGGAATGAATGACGTCGTAGCGGTGAACGTTTATCTCGCGGACATTCATGATTTTGCCGCCATGAACAAGGTCTACGCCACGTTCTTCCCCAACCCCAAACCCACGCGCACCACCGTTCAGGTAGCAGCGTTGGTCAACGGCGCCAGGATCGAAATCTCTGCCATCGCCGCAAAGAAGTAACAACCGCGACGGAGCTACGGTGTTGGCGCCACGCGGAAGAATTTTGCGAAACAAAAGCAAATTAAAGAAAGTTAAAAAACAGTTGACTTCATCCGTAAAATAGATTACATCCTGTAACAGCAAAGCAGGGGAATTTCAATATGGAAGTTGTGATTCCCACTGTGCGAAAACGTCGGGTTGCCGCATCGAGGCGGCGAACTCGTGGAAGGCGGTGGACTTCGATGAAACGCCAGATTGTCCAAGGAATGGCCTGCGTGCTGCTATTCGGAGCGGCGCTGGCGTGGGCAAGCATCACCGGCAGCATCTCCGGGGTGGTCAAGGATTCGAGCGGCGCGGTGATTCCCGGCGTGAGTGTCGCGACGTTGGATACGCAGACGGGCGTCCGCCAGGTGGTGGTCACCGACGGCAAAGGCTTCTATAACTTCCCCGCGCTTCCCATCGGCACTTACGAAGTTGACGTCGAACACACCGGCTTCCAGCACTTTCACGAGACGGGATTGGTCATCAACGCCAACTCCGCCCTCCGTGTGGACGTGGAGTTGGTGGTGGGTGAGCAGTCTCAACAGGTGACCGTCTCGAGCTCAGTGCTGCACGTTGAGACGCGAAACACGCAGATGGGTGAAGTGATTGGAAGCGCCAGAATCACCGCTGTGCCGCTGAACGGCCGCAGCTTCACAGATTTGCTGGCCCTCCAACCGGGAGTCTCGCCCTACTCCAACGTGGCGGAGGGGGGCGACCGGCCGGCTTCGGGCAATATCTCGAACTCTGGCAACGAGTCGGTCAACGGCCAGCGCGAGGCCGCCAACGGCTTCATGGTGAACGGGGCCAACGTCGAAGAAGGCCGCAACAACGGCGCGGCCGTCGTCCCCAACCTCGATTCGATTGCGGAATTCCGCATCATCACCAACAACTTCGACGCCGAGTACGGCAACTATAGCGGTGGGCAGGTGAACGTGGCCACCAAAGCGGGCACCAACCAGTTCCACGGAGACGCCTTTGATTTCTTGCGCAACACTAGCCTGGACACGCGGAATTTCTATTCGCCCACCATCGGCGCTTACATCCAGAACCAGTTTGGCGGCACGTTTGGGGGACCGATCAAGCGGGACAAGGCTTTCTTCTTTGCGGACTATCAGGGAACGCGGCAAATCCAGGGCGTGGATACGGGGCAAATTCCTGTGCCCTCCGCCGCGGACCGGCAGGGCGACCTTTCCGACCAGGCGGGATCGCTCGGAGGCTCGGTGGTCGGGAACTACTGGGCAAACACCCTTTCGAACGAGTTGGGATACCCGGTGACCTCCGGCGAGCCCTATTACTCGGCCGGGTGTACCGCCTCATCACAATGTGTCTTCCCCAACGCCGTTATTCCGCAAAGCGCTATTGCGGCGCCGGCCACCAAGATGATGCAGTATATCCCGCTGCCTAACCTTCCCGGCAACAACTATTCCACCTCGGCCTACGATCTAAGATTGCGGGATGATAAGGGCGGAGTTCGCGTCGATGGAAATTCGCGGTTTGGTCTATTATCCGCGTACTACTTCATGGACGATTACACCCTGAACGACCCTTACCATAACGCGCCCGAATTTCCCGGCTTCAACGCCATAACACCCGGCAGGGCAATGCTGCTCGATTTGGCCGATACCAAAACCTTGAGCTCGAATGCGGTCAATCAATTTCATTTCAGCTATTTGCGCGATGCCAATGTTTATGCCGAGCCGGTAGGCGGGGTTGGTCCTACGTTGAGCTCGTTGGGATTTCAGGAGGGATTCGCAACTCCGGGCGGCATTGGGCCGATCGTTCCGAAGCTCGAGGGTGTGCCGTTGATGCAATTCAATAATTTCAATTTTGGGCTTCCGGACGGCACCACAGGACAATACAACAATACCTTCCAGTGGCTTGACAATTACACTCGCATTATCGGGACGCACAGCGTGAAGTTCGGCGGTGAATTCCATTACGACCAGATCAACGAGCGCAACACCTACGCAGAGAACGGCGTCTTTGCCTTTAACGGAACGGAAACCGGGCTCGATTTCGCTGACTACTTGATCGGCGCTCCGGCTTCGCTCACCCAGTCAAGCCGCCAATTCCTCGATTCGCGCAGCAAATATACCGGCCTCTTCGCTCAGGATAGCTGGCGCGCCAGGCCCAGCTTGACGCTGAACTACGGCTTGCGCTGGGAATTCAGCCAGCCCTGGTATGACACGCAGAACAAAACGGAAACGATTATCCCCGGCGAGCAATCCGTGGTGTTCCCCGGAGCGCCCACTGGCTGGCTTGTACCCGGCGATCCCGGAATCCCCCAAACCCTTGCGCCCACGAAGTACGACGGCTTTTCTCCGCGCATCGGACTGGCGTATTCGCCCGCGATTCAGGGCGGCCTGCTCGGGAAGCTCACCGGCGGCCCAGGGAAGACCAGCATCAGGATGGGTTACGGCATGTTCTATACTTCGGTTGAAGATCTCACTCAATTCGTTGAGGTCGGCGACGCGCCCTACGGCTTCTTTTACGTCAGCCCCGTGCCCCCGCTCTTCGCCACCCCGTACATCGACCGCGCAACCGGCAACAGTGAGGGCCAGCGGTTTCCCTTCGTCTTTCCTCCCATCAATTCCTCCGCCAAGAATCCGGACACCACGTTCAACTGGCCGTCCGTGGAGCCGATCTCCGGAGCGCCGGTCTTTTTCCACACGAATCGCATGCCTTATGCGGAAGATTATGAGTTTTCATTGCAGCGTCAACTCGGCGCGGCGACGGTGCTCGGCGTGAATTACGTGGGCACGCAGGGGCACGATCTGATTTCCTTCCTCGAATCCAATCCTGGCAATCAGGCCCTTTGCCTGGCCTTGAGCAACCCGGCTGCGCTTGCCCCCGGTCAAACGCCGTGCGGCCCCAACCTCGAAGCGAATACGTACATCACCGCCGCCGGACAGACGATCAACGGAACGCGGACGCTTTTGGGCAATCAGTTCGCGAGTAATGCCTACATGGACGAAATGGCCAACTCTAATTACAATTCACTTCAAGTGAGCCTGCGGCACACGGGCGCCCATACGTCGTTCCTGCTCGGCTACACCTATAGTAAATGCATGGATAATTCCTCCGCTTACAATCAGGGCATTAATCCCCTCGACTACCGGGCAAGCAAGGCGTTATGCAATTTCGATCTCACGCACAACTTTGTGGCCAGCTACAGCTACGAATTGCCGTTCGGCAGACTCGCGTTTGCCAACACTCCGGTTGGAAGCCGCCTGTTAAAAGGCTGGATCATCTCCGGCATCACGCGATTCGCCACCGGGCTGCCCGTCTCGCTGTCAGAAAATGATGACCGCTCTCTGCTCGGAACCAATACCGGCGTCGATCTGCCCGACGTGAGCTCGGGGAAAATATTGAACAACACAAACCCGCGCAGCGGCCAGACCTATTTCAACACGTCGTTGTTCAGCCCGGAGCCTCTCGGCCAGATTGGAGACGCCAACCGCCGCTTTTTCCACGGTCCGGGCATCAATGACTTTGATCTCACACTTCAAAAGGATGTCAGCCTAACCGAGTCCAAGAAGCTGGAATTGCGGATCGAGGCCTTCAACGCGTTCAATCACGCCCAATTTAACGGTCCTGACGGCAACTTCAATTCCGGCTCGTTTGGGCTCGTCAACAGCGCCAGCGACCCCAGGATTCTGCAGGTCGCGATGAAGTTTTTGTTCTGATTTGACGGAAAGATGGAGGCGCGGCGTTACAATGAATCATGCTTGAGCGCGCCAAGCCAGGCGTCATTGCCGTGGCGCTCATCGCGGCAATCGCGGCGACGTTGGGGCGGGCGCAGGATTCGCGCCAGCCTGTCACGAATGATGGGGCTACGAAGGCAGCTTCATTGTTATCACAGGGAGAAGCCGCATACCAGAAGGGTGATCTGGGTGGCGCGGAGCGGTTACTGGAAGATTTCCTACGGCAGTCTCCGCGTTCGGCGCGGGCTCGCGCTCTCCTGGGACTGACCTTGGCGCGCGAGGGCAAAACCGCCGCAGCTCTCATCAATCTGCAACAAGCCTGCGCAATCGATCCCTCAAATCCGGACTTTGCTTACGACGATGCCGTGCTGCTGCTGGAGGCGCATCGCTACGCAAGCGCGATTCCCATTCTTGAGCGGCTGCATCGCCAGTCTCCTGATTCGGACGACGTGCGGGTTAACCTCGCGCGCGCGTACGCGGCCTCGGGCGACTTCAAGAAACTCTCGGCAAGCATCTCAACCCTACCGCCCGCCGCGTACAACGACGAAGCATTGCTGAAAGCGCTCGCCTCTGTATTGGCTGAGGCGAAGCAAACCGCCGCGCTTGAGCGGCTTTGGCAAGCGGCGATCCGGCGTGACCCGAAACAGCCTTTGCCTTACGCCGCTCTCGCCAAGCTCTGGATCGCGCGGAAACAGCCCGTCAGGGCCATGACGCTTCTCAAGAGCGCTCCCGCCGAAGCTCGCGGGCCGTTGTATCTGTATGCCCTCGGCGAAACGCAGCAGGCGTCAGGGCAATACGACGAAGCACGCGGCTCGTTCCGGCAGCTCGTTCAGATGGTCCCCGCAAATGCGGCGGCGTGGCAACAACTCGTGCGGGCCGACCTGCAAGCAAATCAGATCGAGCAGGCAAGAGCGGATCTCGTGCATGCCCGCGCGCGATTTCCGAATGCGGAGTTGTTTCAGTATCAAGCGGCGGTGGTTGATTATATGCTCGGCAGGAATACGGCGGGGATCGGCGAGCTGACGCCGCTCGTCAAAGACGGGAGACCCAAAGACCCTCGCCCCGTTTTGCTCATGGCGGTGTTGCAGTCGGCAAGCGGCAAATACCAGGACGCGGCGCGTGCCTTTCAGCGCGCGGAAAAGCTCGACCCGGCGTGCAATGCCCTCACATCTTATTTTTATGGCGCAACTCTTTTGCGCATGCATCGGCCGCAGAACGCCGAGGTGCAATTGCAGGCTGCGCTTCGCTGCCAGCCCCATTTCGCCCTGGCCCAATATCGGCTCGGTCTGGCGCTCGCGCAAGGCGGAAATCCGCACGGGGCGTTAGCGGCATTGAAACAGGCGGTGCGCGACGATCCAACGCTTGCTGACCCTTACTATGCCATGGCCCAGATTCAGCGGCGGATGGGTGAGACCGGCGCTGCTCAATCGTCTCTGGCGCGGTTTAATGCGCTTCACCAGCGCGTGGCGGCGTCTGACCGCGATCTCTTCCGCGATGGCGCGCGCTAATTCCCGCTTGCCGGACAACTCCGGCTCAAAGCGCGTGCACTCGCCCCGTGAGTTGCTCGGGAGGCGACATCAGGGCCACGGCCGAGGTAAAGCCGGCCACGCAACCGCGTGCGACGGCAAGGCTGTGGTAGTAATCGTTGTAGCGGAAGCCGTTTTCGCCGCGCCACATGGGAAACACGGCGCAGGCGCTTTGCCACGCCGCGAAAACCGGGCTGATATCGAGGTAGGTGTCCCCCTCGAACCCGCTTGCGTCCTCCCAATTATCATTGAAGAAAAGTTTGCGGACGTTGTGGGCGGGTTGGCTGCGGACAATGGCAGGCAGCGCCGCGTAAAAAATGGCGTCGTTGACGATCTCATAACACGCGCGATGGTCCTTATGCCAACTGCCGCGCCAGTGCGTGATCACGAGGTCGGGTTTATACTTGCGGATCAGATCGCAAACCGCGAATTTCACCTCGTCGTTAACGGGAATTTCTCCGTCGGGGTAAGTGAGAAACGCGGTTTTGGCCCTGAACATCTCCGCAGCGCGCTCCGACGCTTGGCGCTGAAGGATGCCATAGCGCTCGGGCGGAATCACCGCTGATCCCTTCTCTCCAAGGGTGAGGCTCAAAAATACCCCCTGCCCTCCGAGGTGGGCCTGAAGGGCTACGGGTGCGCCCATGGCGAAAAAGGCATCGCCCGGATGAGCCGCGATGGCCATGATGGCGGCGGCGCTCGCGCCCTCGGGCGTTGCGCCGGACGAGGGCCGGCCGGGCATCTGCTTCGCCTGCGCGCCCGGAACGGAAACAGCGGCCGCGCCAAACCCGAGGTCCTTGAGAAAATTGCGTCGTGTGGGACTATCCATCGTGAACACCTCCGGGATTAAAGCGGCAGCGTTTTGCCGCCGGGATTTCTTCCGCCCACGCGGGCGGCAAGCCGCCGCCAAAGCGCGGAATCTGGTCTTTCAGTGTCGAATCACGCGCGCTCGCCACCAGCTCGGCAGTTCTTCGAGCTTCGATCGGCGGGCGCCGCGTATTGTGGCACACGGAACGGCGGGAGCACAACCGCGATGAACAATACCACGTCCCGCGCCGGTGGCTATAGAATGATAACCCGGCCGGCACGGCGCATTGGCAGGTACAGCGCGTTGGCCGTGACGGCAAACATACCATCAACCGATTGGAGGATTTCTGAACATGGCGGCTGAAGCCTATTTGAGCAGGGTAGAGGAGGTGATCGCCCAGATCCGGCTCACCCAGAAAGCAAAGATCGAGCAAGCCGCGGAAGGCTTCGCGCGCTCCATTAAGTCCGGCGGGCGTGTGTACCTTTTTGGTAGCGGCCACTCCGTGATTCCAGTTCTCGATATTTTTCCGCGCTACGGCAGCTTCGTGGGATTCCATCCGATTTATGACCCGCGCCTGATGTGGTTCAACGTCGTTGGACCGGGCGGCGCGCGCGAGCTGCTCTGGCTTGAACGGCGTGAAGGCTACGTTCAGGTTGTTCTGCAGAGTTATCAGCTTGAGCCGCGTGATTCCATCCTGATATTTTCGCACGGCGGCATAAATGCGGCGCCGGTCGAGATGGCGCTCGAAACCAAAAAGAAGGGATTGATCGTCGTTTCGGTTTCATCCCTGCGGAATTCGCGCCAGGCAAAGGCCACCCATTCGAGTGGTAAAAAGCTGGCGGACGCGTCAGACATTGCCATTGACAACTGTGTGCCCCCGGAAGACGCCCTCGTGTCTGTGGAAGGAATAAAGGAAAAGTTTGCGGCGGGATCAACGGTTGCAGGTGTTTCGATTGCCATGGCGCTGGTCGCCGAAACCGGCGCGCGGCTGGTCAAGGACGGGGCCAAGCCCGCGACCTTCGTATCCCCCAACGTGGGCTTGCCTGAAGACCATAACCAGAAAGTGTTTCGCGAGTATGAGCGCTTTATCGAGCCCCGAAAGTCCTGACTAGGATCAGCTTCGTAGGGGCGCTGCTTGCTGCGCCCTCGGACGTTGGGCTCAGCAAGCAGCGCCCCTGCGCAATCACAGCCCGCGAGAGTTTTTTCCGTGACTTGCCGTAGCGCTGCCGTCCAGGCGGCAAGCCGGCAGGAATCTGGCGTGCATCTCTTTTCGAAGAGTGAGGTGGCAGGAATGTACCGGACGTCCCGGCTTTCTCTGATTGCTCGTGGTCTCGCAATTGGCTTTATTAGTGCCGTGGCGCTTTGCGCCCCGGCGCCTCCGGCCGGATTTTTTCCGGTGGCCGTGTGGTACAACGGCGGCAAGGCCCGTGCTCCGATGCTGTCCACGGTGAACGCGGAAAGTGCCGCACAATGGTCCAGAGACCTCGACCAGATCAAGTCCGAAGGCTTCAACACGGTGAAGTGCTGGGTCGATTGGTCGAGCACCGAGCCCGAACCTGGGGTTTTTGATTTCAAGAACCTGAACCTTTTGATGAAGCTGGCACAAGAGCGCGGCCTACGCGTGATCGTGCAGATTTACACCGACTCCGCCCCCAACTGGGTGGGAGAGCGCTATCCGGAGGGGCGCTTTGTGGACCGTAGCGGCGCCGTGATCGCGTCGCAGTCCGCGCCGGGATTTTGCATTGATAATGCCGGGGTGCGGGCGGAAATTGTAAAGTTTATCGAGGCGCTCTCCCGCGACGCGAACCGCTTTCCGGCGCTCTACGGCTGGGACGTATGGAGCGAGCCGCACGTCATCAACTGGGCCGACTTCCCCTATCTCAAAAATCCGGAGTTTTGTTTCTGCCCCGGCAGCCAGGCCAGGTTCCGCGCATGGCTGAGGGCGAAATACAGCACGCTCGGCGCGCTCAATGCCGCGTGGTACCGCGATTACGGGAGTTGGAGCGACGTTCAGCCGCCGCGCTTTCCCACCATCCTTTCCTACACCGACTATCTTGATTGGCGCGCCTTCATTGACGACAAGCTCGCCGGCGATCTGAAGACGCGCGTAGACGCTGTCCACAGCGAAGATCGCACTCATCCCATCACCAGCCACGCCGCCGCGCCCGCGCTTTTCACCTCGCCGATGGACGGCTACGGAGAGCCAGACGACTGGAAGATGTCCGCGAACGCGGACTTCTTCGGAACCTCGCTTTATCCCATGCACTCCGAGTCGACTCACCCGTGGCCTTACTGGATGCTCGCCGCCGGGCTTGATTTCACCCGTTCGGCCGGGCATAGCTTTCACAAGGGGTTTTGGATTGGCGAATTGCAGGCTGGACAGGGCGCGACAGGAATGCGCATAGCTCAGCCGGTCACGCCGCACGACGAAGAGTTATGGATGTGGGAATCGATCGCACACGGAGCGCGTGAAATCGCCATCTATGCCTGGTATCCGATGAGCTCAGGATTCGAATCGAACGGCTACGGGCTCATCCATCTTGATGGCACGCTGACGGATCGCGCTCGCGCTGCGGGTCGAGTGGCCGAGATCATCGAACGTAACGCGCAGGCATTGAATGCGTCGCATCCAACACGCGCCCAGGTGGCCATCCTTTATGATCGACTGTCGTACATGGTCGGTGGAACGCAGTCTAACCTTTCGAAGTTGGGGAACGCCGAGCGCGACTCGCTCCTGGGCGCTTACCGCGCCTTCTTCGAGAAGCAGATCGCCGTTGATTTTGTCCATCCGGCGGCGCTGACGACAAACGAACTGGGCCAGTACAAAATCGTTTTTCTCCCCTATCCGGTGATGCTTTCCAGCAAAGTCGCAGACGTGGTGAAGCAGTATATCGCGCAGGGCGGGACGGTTGTGGCCGAGGCGCGCCTCGCCTGGAACAACGCGCGCGGCGACGCGAGCCCCGTGATCCCTGGGTTCGGAATGGATCAGGTGTTTGGCGCACGGGAAACGTTGATCCGTCCGGAAGCGGCGCCGCACCTGCTTATTCAGCCTTCCGCCAGCCTGCCGGGTATGACGGCGGGCGAGTCCATCCCCGCCGCTGCCTTTGAGGAAGATTTGCAGCCACTCGCTGGCGCACGCGTCCTGGCCCGCTTCGCTGACGGCGCGCCCGCAATTGTGGAGAAATCTTACGGACGCGGAAAGGCTATTCTGGTAGGTTCATTTCCCTGCCTTTCCTATCAGCGTCAGCACGATTCCTCCACCCGGCAGCTTCTGCTCTCCTTTGCCAGAGGCGCCGGAGTTGCGCCCCAGGTTCGAGTTTCGGGAACCGGAACCTCCGGCCTGGAAGTCAGACGGCTCGTCAGCGAACGCGAACAGTTTCTCTTTGTTTTTAATCACGCAGCCACCCCTGCCGAGGCAAAAATCGCAGTTCAGATGCCTTGGCCGGTTAAACAGGCGACCGACGCGGTAACGGGCCGCGACGTTCCCGTCCGCACGGAATCGGGAAGAGCGCTACTCGAAGAGGATATGGCGCCGCACGCGATCCGCGTGGTGAGTTTGGAATGATCCGCACTGTCAACTGCGGCGGTAGCGGCGGCGTCCCTGCCGCGGTGCTTCGTTTTCGGCTGTTTCAGCGGTGGGGACGCAGCCGCCATGGGGTAAGTGACAGATGGCGCGTTACGCACTGGCGGTAGACCTCGGCGGGACGAAGACCGCGGTTGCGCGCGTCAGCGACGCCGGCAAAATCACGCATCGGCTGATCGCGCTGACACCCGCCGCCGGCGGCAAGGCCGTGCTTGAATCAATGATTCATCTGCTGCGCCAGTTGCCCGCGCAAGGCGTCTGCGCCGTGGGCGTAGGCGTCCCAGGGCTCGCTTATCCCGATGGCACAGTGTGGGCGCCGAACATTCCCGGGTGGCAGCGCATGCCGGTCGCCACAACCCTCACCCGCCGCTTCAAGCTACCGACGGTGGTCGATAGCGACCGCAACGCTTTTGTGACGGGCGAGGCGTGGAAGGGGATTGCCCAAAAGCGCCGTGACGTGATCTACGTCGCTATCGGGACGGGCATCGGCGCCGGGATCATCAGCGGCGGGCGCCTGCTTCGCGGCCATGGCGAGCTGGCCGGCTGTATCGGGTGGATGGCCGTGCGCCATCAGTTTCTCCCAGGTTACAAATCCGTAGGCTGCCTTGAATTTCATGCCGCGGGGCCAGGCATTGCCAGGGAAGCCCAGCACGTTTTTAAGCGTGATCTCAGCACGCGCGATGTGGTCAGGCTGGCGCGCGGCGGTGATTCGCGGGCACGAGCCATCATGACGCGAGCAGGCGTAACTCTGGGACTTGCCTTGGCGAACCTTGTGGACACGCTTAGCCCGGAAATGATTGTGATTGGCGGCGGCGCGGCGGCGGCGGGAAAACTACTCATCGGCCCCGCGCGGCAAACCATGCGAAAATGGGCGCAGCCCGTCGCGGTGAAGCAGGTGCAAATCCGCCGCAGCCGCCTGGGAGGGCGCGCGTGCCTGCTCGGCGCCGCCAAGCTGGCTTTCGATCAATTGGCTCCGTGACGCGGCGTCAAACTTTTCTATCCGGAGCGCCACAAGCCAGCGATGCGCCGTTGCTGTAGCGGCGGCCTCTGGCCGCCGGTCTTTACCATTAAAAACCGGCGGCGAGAGGCCGCTGCAGAGTCTAACATCGCTGAAGGATCACGTCATACATAGAGCCTCACGCTTTGAAGTCCCAACTCTGAATCTCAAATTCTGAATTTCAAATTTCAAGTCTCAGATTTCAACTCTTGTGAAGCCTTCCACCACGGACAACAGTCCCCGCAACGCCGCGTTTCAGCGCGCCAGCCTAATCGCGGCGGCGAACGCCTGCATGTTCGTCTTTGGCATGGTACTGCTCCTGATGGGCTCGCTGCTTCCCAGCCTCAAAGTGAGCAGCGCCCGCGCCGGCAGCCTCGGCTCCTTCCCGCTCATTGGCATTCTGGCGGCTACGATCCTGATCGGCCCCGTTCTGGACAAAGCGGGCGCGAAGGTGGCGCTGGCCGTGGCTCTGGTCTTGATCGTGGCCGCGCTCGCTGCCATGCCGCTGCTTTCAAGCTACGCAACGATTGCTATTGCCGCGCTCGTTTACGGACTGGGAGGCGGCGTCCTGAATACCGCGACCAATGCGCTGGTCTCGGACCTGAGCGCCGCGGGGCGCGGCGCCGCGCTGAACCTGCTGGGATTTTCGTTCAGCCTCGGCGCCATTGTGGCGCCCCTGCTGACTTCCGTTACGCGAGGCGGGTTTTCAACCGTGCTTCATATTCTCGCGCTGGCCTCAGCGGCGGTCCTTATCTTCGTTTTGGCGCTGCGCTTCCCCGCCCCAGCGCATTCAAGCACCCCGCTTCGAGAGTTGCTCAAGGTTCTGCGGCATCCGCTGGTGTGGCTTTTTGGCGCGCTCCTCTTCTTCGAATCGGGAAACGAGAACTGCATGTTCGTCTGGGCCGGTAAGGTGATGGGCGACGTGATGCGTCTGTCTGCGCAGCGCGCTGATCTTGCGCTGGTCGGCCTCAGCGTCGCCCTCGGAGCGGGCCGCTTGCTGGCGGCACTGTGGCTGCGCTGGCTCGGCAGCCGCGGCCTGCTGCTCATCTCAGCGGCGATTGTCGTAACCGGTGCGTGTCTTGTGCTGGGCGATAAAACGTTCGACGGAATGCTGGCCGGATTTGCCGTGATCGGTTTCGGTCTTTCCGCCATCTACCCGACCGCCCTCGGTCTGGCGGGGGATTGTTTTCCGCACCAAACGGGAACGGTGTTTGGGGCTATTATGACGGTTTCTCTGGTGGGCGGCGTGGCCGGACCGTTGGCGGGCGGTTGGGCGGCCGGGTCAAGCCCCGCGAAAGTGCTCGCTGTTCCCATCGTGGCGGCGATTGCCGTTGCGGTGTTCACCGTGGTGATTGGCCGAAGGAGTGCCCGCGCCGTCCTGGATTCACGGGTGGCTCAGCGCGGCATGGGGGCGATCAAATGAAGGGTCATGCTGAGCGAGGCAAAGCATCTGCCCGTAAAACAGAGGGAAAGAGATTCTTCGCTTTGCGTGACATTTGGTTGCCGCGCGAGCGGATGCAGCAGTAAAATGAAGGCGTGGCCGCGAGAGGCGCCTCGGACGATGAGGCGGTGGGCGCCAATGGAGGAAAGATGGCTATCGCGTGGCAGAGAAATCCGGATGACGCGCTCGCAGCAGCAAAGGAGTCCGGCAAACTGACGATGGTGGATTTCAGCGCAGCGCCCTCCTGAGGGGCATGCGCTCGGCTGGATGCCGAGGTTTACCCAGACCCCAAGGTCAGCGAATACATCGCCGGGAATTTCGTTCCGGTAAAAATCCACATCAAGGAAAACCCCTCCGGGTTCCATCGGTTCGACGTGAGTTGGACGCCGACGGTGATGGTGCTCGACACGGATGGCAAGGAACGTTACCGCTTTGAAGGCTATCTGCCCGCCGCAGATTTTCTAGCGCAGCTCGACTTCGGCCGCGGGCGCGTCGCGTTCGCGCATAAGCGTTGGGACGACGCGGCGCGGGAATTCAACTCCGCGGCGGATCGCGATCCGAAGTGCGAGTTCGCCGCCCAAGCGAGCTACTGGGCGGCGGTGGCCCACTTCCAGAAAACGCACGACGGCACTTTTCTCAAAGAGTGGAGCAAGAAAGTGCGCGCCGAATTCCCCACCACCACTTGGGCTAAGCGCGCCCTCGCGTATTCCAGCGAGTAGCGCCGTTCTCGGGGCGTGCCGCCTATGACGTGTAGCGGTTGGCGGCGAATTTTGAAAAGACCGCGAGCGGAGAATGAGCGAACGGGCCTTCACGTATCCCTTCCGCCTGCCGGGTCAAACCCGCCCGCCTTCCCCAGGCATTGCCGAAAGACCCTGACCAATCACCAGGTCAAGCAATGGCAAAGATTCGTGTTGATAAATCCTGGCGCCTGGAATAGAATCCCACCCAGCCCAATTATTTGGGAAATTCCAACAAACGAAAGGATAACCCTCATGAGCCGCACTTCCTCGAGCGACGGGCGCCGCATGCGCCTGATAGCATCCAGCTTGGCGATTGCCGCCGTGGTGGTCGTCGTGTTAACTTCCATGCCACGCCGCAGCATGGCGCAAGATTCAGACAGCGGATGGCGCGACCACGATCGCGGAGCGCAGTCCACGAAAGTCCTCGCGGGATATTATCCCGAGTGGAAGGTCTATTCAGGCTTCTACGTACAGAACCTCGACGTGAACGGCACGGCAGGCAAGCTCACCGAATTGCTCTATGCTTTTGCCAACGTGAACAGCCAGGGGCAATGCGCACTGGTTGATCCGTGGGCCGACTATCAAAAGCCAATCGCCGCCGCAAACGCAGTAAACGGGGTGGCAGACTCAGGGGCAGCGGGCACGTTGGCCGGCAACTTCAATCAGATTGTCGAGCTCAAAGCGAAGTATCCGAAGCTGAAGGTTCTCATTTCCATCGGCGGCTTTTCGGATTCCGGCGGTTTCTCACAAGCGGCGATGACTCAGGCAACACGCCAGGCTCTGGTCTCCTCCTGCCTGAACATGTTCATTGCCGGCAACGTCGGGCCGGGCGTCAGCTCGCCCGGACTCTTCGACGGGATTGATATTGACTGGGAATATCCGGCCGCCTGCGGACTCACCTGCGGCGTGCCTCAGGACACGCGTGATTTCACGCTGCTCCTTGCCGAGTTCCGCCGCCAGCTTGATGAGATGGGCGAATCCACGAACAAGCACTATCTACTGACCATCGCCGCTCCGGCGGGCGAGCAAAACTACTCGCTGATTCAGTTGTCGATTATTCCGCGCTTTCTCGACTACGTAGACCTGATGACCTATGACTATCACGGGCCATGGGAGAGTGCTACCAACAATGTAGCGCCGCTGTTCGCCTCACCCGACGATCCCTCGGCCTCGCAAGGATTTTTTATCGAGCATACGGTGAGCGACTACCTGGCCGCCGGAGTGCCGGCGCGAAAAATCGTGCTGGGAGTGCCGCTCTATGGTTATGGCTGGACCGGCGTTCCGGCCACCAATAACGGCCTCTACCAACCCGCAGGCGGCCTGGCGCCGGGAGACGAGGGAGCCGGCACCGCAAGCTGGCACTCGCTTGCGATGCTCGCTCAGTCGCCGGGCTTCACCGAATATCGCGATCCTAACACGCTCGCGCCGTGGCTTTATAACGCGACCAGCGGCGTCTTCTGGACCTTCGACGATCCGTCGTCGCTCGCAGCCAAGACCTGGTACGTCCGCACGCGGACTCCGGGCGGCTTGGCCGGGGCGTTCGTATGGGATTTGAGCGGAGATGATTCGTCCGCCTCCATGATCAACCCGTTGTATTACGGCCTGCACGAAACGCCGCCGTCACGGACCTTCTTGAAAGGTCAAATTGCAGGGCTACCGTAACGATTCGCTATGCAGGGCTCATCTGGCGAAGTACGGGACGCGCCATCGTAAGGCTGGCCGACCCTTCCGCGAAGCTCGACTGATGACAAAAAGATCCCGCGGGCGCACGCCCGCGGGTTATTGTGCCTTTTTCAGACTGGCGTCACCGCGATTAAGATCATCGCCGCCGGATCAGAAAGGCCAATCACGAGAGTTCTGATTCAAACAACATCAGAGACGCACCCTCGGGCGCGGTGCTTCCTGGGTTCCCCGTTGGAAGCGTCGACTTTTTTCGGAGACCGCCCTTTTCTCGCTCACCTGCTGTTCGACGGCTAAAAAAAATCCCTCCCGCTGTCGATTTTGTGCAGATCGAACGTCGTACTGGTGGCGGAAGAAAAGCCAAATGCGCAGGGCCGGAAGCGAAAAGCCAGGTTGCAGGCACCAGAAGGCTCTGCGCAGACCTCACCCAAAAGGAGAAAACAAACCATGCAATACCTACTGCTGATTTACGAGAACGAGAAGCGATTCAGCCAGGGCTATCCTGAAACTGAGATGGGCGAATACGTGGCTTTTGGCAAGGAGTTCGCCAGTGCGATCAAGGGAGGCAACGCGCTGCAACCGATCAAAACCGCTGCCACGGTGCGGGTGCGCGACGGCAAGCCGCTCACCACTGACGGGCCGTTCGCCGAGACCAAGGAACAACTTGGCGGCTACTACTTGGTGGAAGCGCGCGATGCAAAGGAAGCCATCGCCATGGCCGCGAAAATTCCTGGAGCGCGCTTCGGCTCGGTTGAAGTGCGGCCTATCATGACGTTCTCGTAACCAGAGGCCACGGTCGATCGCCGCTTATAGGCCGTTGGCTTCAGAGAATAAACCTGCAGCCGACAAGGCTCTGGCTGTCGCTACCACTTAACAACCCAATCAATCGGAGGACAGTGGAACCCGAGCCTCGCTTTGCGCTTGTCGTGGTGGCCTTTGCTGGAGACCGGCAGGTGACGCACGGCGGCAGCACGGGTTTTGGCTCCAGCGCGCTCAAGGTGAAGGGCAAGATTTTTGCCATGATGTCTTCGAAAGGCGAGTTCGTGGTGAAGCTCCTGAAGATGCGCGTCGATGAGTTGGTTGACTGCGGCAAAGGTGAGCGCTTTGACCCCGGTCACCGGAGGACCATGGAGGAGTGGATTGTGATCGAGGCTGGAAGAACGGATTGGGTTGAGCTCGCCAGGTAAGCTTGTGACTTCGTGAGGCGCGGTGGGCCGTGACCATCGGCTGCGCGGTAAAAAATCATTCAGGAGGTTGTGATGCGTTACATGCTGTTGGTCTACACAAATGAACAAGCGAGAGGATCGCTCTCGCCCGAGGAATGGCAGAAAGGCCTCGCGCGCGCGCGCGCGGTGATTGATGAAGCAAGCAAGCGCGGCGTCTTCGGAGGCGCCGACCCGCTGCAACCCACCAGCACCGCGACCACCGTCCGCGCGAACAATGGTAAGGTGTTAATTACCGATGGCCCATTCGCGGAAACCAAGGAGCAGCTTGCCGGGTACTTTATCTTCGATTGCAAAGACCTCGACGAAGCGCTCGAATGGGCGGCAAAGATTCCCGCTGGGTGCGGTGGCGCGGCTGGCTGCGTTGAGGTGAGGCCTATCCGCGAGA
>JBOGJT010000319.1:0-4851 GCA_050745065.1 Terriglobia bacterium | reverse complement strand
ACGTTGATCGTGTGTGCCGTGACGGGATCAAGCCCGGCGGTCGGCGAGTCGTACAGCATCATGGCCGGCTGATTGACAATGGCCCGAGCGATCGAGACGCGGCGCCGCATGCCCCCGGAGAGCTCCGCGGGCATCTTGTCAATGGCATCCTCCATCTCCACAAACCCGAGTACCCTCCGCACGCTCCGTTCGATTTCGTCTTCGTCTTTCTTGCCGGATTCGCGCAGAGGATAAGAGACGTTTTCATAAACCGAAAGCGAGTCAAAAATTGCGCCTTCCTGAAACACGACGCCCATCCGCTTGCGGAAAGGGTTAAGCTGGGTTTCCCCCATCGGGACGGTGTTCTCACCGTCGATGAGAATCTCGCCCGCATCCGGCTTCAGCAGGCCTGCAATAAGCTTGAGCAATACAGACTTGCCGCTCCCGGTAACACCCAGCAGGATGAGCGTCGCCCCGCTGCCCACCCGCAGCGAGACGTCCGCGAGCACCGGCTTATCGCCAAATGCGATTGAGACGTCGCGGACTTCAATGGTCGAGTTCACAGGATGCGCACACCGAGGCCCCCAGCCTGGCGGCATTTCGAATTCCCCGCGCCGGGGTCAAGCCTACCATCAAGCCCTATTCTACCAGCATCGTTAGAAATCACTCGATGCGCAACTCGCCTGCGGTCGTCCGGCGGCTGCGTATTGTTATGATATGAGGGTGGTTCATAAAATCGGAGCCGATCAGGCAAGCAGGCGTCAACTAATCGGAATTCCGCTCATTATACATGACGTCATAAGTCGGCGACGTTCGACTCTGTAGCGGCGGCCTCTGGCCGCCGGCATTTCGGCGCTCAGAGAGCGCCGCTACAGCAAATGCCCGTCGCTGACTTATGACGCTGCGTATAGAAAGGTATTGCCTCATGTCATCTCGCTCGATCAGCATTTTTGGGCTCGGCTACGTAGGCTCGGTGATGGCGGCGTGCTTTGCGCACAAAGGAAACCGCGTGGTGGGAGTAGACGTGAGCCGCGCCAAGGTAGATGCAATTAACGGCGGACACAGCCCCATTATTGAAGCACGAATGGATGAGCTTGTAGCTGAAGCGGTGGCCGCAGGCCGGTTGCGCGCGGCTACAGACGTGGAGTACGCCATCCGCGAAACCGAAATATCCTTTGTCTGCGTTGGTACGCCGAGCCAGAGCAACGGCAAGCTGGACTTGAGCCACGTCGAGCAGGTGAGCCGCGAGATCGGCCGCGCGCTCGGCCAAAAGGCCAGCCGCCACGTCGTGGTGATGCGCAGCACGGTGCTGCCGGGCACCACCGAATCTATCGTCATTCCCGCTCTTGAAGCCGCGAGCGGCAAGCGCGCCGGCAAGGACTTTGGTGTCGTGTACAACCCGGAGTTTATGCGTGAAGGAACCGCCATTGCGGATTTCTTCGAGCCCCCATACACGGTGCTGGGCGCGCACTCGCTTGAGGAGCTGGCGAGCGCCCGCACGGTGTATGACTGGAGCGGAAGCCGTATTTTCGAGACGTCGATCAAGGCGGCAGAGATGGTGAAGTACGCGAGCAATGCGTTTCACGCCGTCAAAGTGGATTTTGCCAATGAAATGGGTGCGGTCGCCAAGCGGCTGGGAGTGGACACGCAAGCTATGGCGGAAATTTTCACCGCCGATACACGGCTGAACGTCTCGCCGGCCTACCTGTTTCCGGGTTTCGCCTTTGGCGGATCCTGCCTGCCCAAGGACGTGAGGGCGCTGGTCTATTGCGCGAAGGAGCACGATTTAAGTCTGCCGCTGCTCGGCTCGCTTTTGGCGAGCAACCATGAGCACATTGAGCGCGCCGTCGAACTGGTTCTGCGCACCGGGCGGAAAAGAATCGCGCTGTTGGGCCTCAGCTTCAAGGCCGGGACCGATGACTTGCGTGAGAGCCCACAGGTGAAACTGGTGAAGCGCCTGCTGGGCGAAGGCTGTGCCGTCAAAATCTGGGACCCCAATGTGACCCTGGGGCAGCTCGCCGGAGCGAACCGCCAATATATCGAAAACGTGATACCCCACATCGGTTCTTTACTGCGCCCGGAAATGAAAGAGGTGATTGAGGAGGCCGACCTCATTCTTGTGGGTAACCGGGGAGCGAAGAAGGAGATGATCGAGGCCCACGTTCGCGCCGATCAGATGGTCATTGACCTGGTCAATTTGGAAAGGGATCGCCGGCCCGGCGCCGGAAGCGCCTACGAGGGGATCTGCTGGTAATTCACGCTAAACCACGCCGCAGACGCCAAGGCATAACTCCGTTGAGCTTTGCTGCGCAGCGGTTGGAGGGTGGCGCAGACATGCCGTTGCTTGGCATGTCTGCGATGAAGCGAGACTCGCACCCGTGACTTGATTGGCGAGCGATCTGTGAAAGCCGCAGACATCCCAACTGCAGGGATATATTCGCCACCCGCGGGACTGCACGCTGTCCGCGATTTACTGCGTCGGTGCCGTATGCACCAGGAGGCGTGCTCGCCGATCTAACAATACTCTAAGGAGATCGCGATTGACTGGGACTTTCTCCAATTTCTCGAGTTCCTTCCCAGCTGCGGGAGTCGGCATATCGGCCAGCGAGAAGACCCCGAGATCGAACAGGTCAGTGTTCCTTGACTCTGCCCATGCCAGCGCTTCGTCCAACCCAGCGTTTGGTTGCCCCAACACTATGCGCTCGTACTTGAGGCGCACGTAGGCGATTTCCGCGAGGGGAACTTTGTAGCCCTGTAGGCCGTGGGCCTGGAGTCGATTCAAGAGACGTTCGGGATAAGCGATCTCTCGGAGCACAAATTCGCGGTAGAAGTCAGGGAACTGGGAACTAGCGTCCAGCGGCACGCCGTCGCGAAACTGCCATACTCTGTACCAGTATATCGGCGCGGTTGACGCACTCGGGTACCCCGTGGGCACTTCGGCTGTTATGAGCTCATGGATGCCGTTTCCTCTGAGGTCCGGTGTGGCCAGCGCGATAGGGAGGTGTCCTGAGACTATCGTTTGCATGTCGGTGAGGCGAACGCCTCCCTGCCACGGTAAGAGCACGTACATTTGATTCCATCGCGTACCGGCCGCCAGGACCAAATAGAATTTACCCCGCTCTAGTTGGACGAAGCGAAAATCGTAAACTTTGATGGCCGGCGTGCCGGGCGGTTCAAAGTACGCCCGCTTGTGAGTGATCACCTGGTGGAAAAATTCCGCGACCGTCCTTTTAGCCGACTCGTTTGCGGCCACGGCAGCAGCTTCGGAGGTCGGCCACGCGAAAGGCGCCGTAACCCTTACTACCTGACTCTCCTGGGCCCGCACTGTGGGCGGGAGGAGAAAGGCCAGCGCAAAAATTGCCGCCACAAATCTCAGAGGTATGCCTGTGATCGTCATTGGGCGTTATTGCGAACGTTGCTCACATAGGTCAGAGCGGTAGGATTAGTGGTTTGAACCCACCCATTTCCCGACGCGCTCGGAACATAGAATTCAACTCCGCTGATGCCGTCGTAATAAACCAGCGCTACGTTCTCAAGTTGTGTCCCGTTCAGTGCGGGCAGGCCAGGATATGAGTTGTCCTCTACGGATGAATACGAGATCGCCGAGCTCAGCTTGGATTGGAAAACACTTGCTCCATCACTGGTGTCCGTGTTCCAGTCGAAACCGTCGAGCATATTATTTGGCACCTGCATGAGCCCCACGTAGCTGTCCGCCAGCGTGTACTGGTTCGCGGCATTTCCGAGCGGCCATTCACCCGAGAACGCCATCTCCGTCTCGTTATTGAATTGTCTGTAGCTACTCTCAGTCATCGCGATCCCGGTCAGGAGGGCGGGCGTGGCGCCGTTCGAATAGAGAGACGTCAGCCGGCTTGTGATCGTCGGGTTCGGAATCGGAGTCCCCAACACGTAGAATGTTACAGCCTGAGTGAGAGAGTGGCCTGCCAGCGTTGCCTGAACTTGAGCGTTTACCCGACCACCCTGGCCAACGTTCGTGGTGTAGTTGGTTGATTGACCAAGAGTTGTAGTCGTCGTTGGCGAAGCGGTATAAGAGGTTCCGTTCGCGGTGGTGTAGGTGAAACTCAGCGTCCAGTTCGCCGAACCCGAGCATGATGAAGTCGCCTCCAGCGGAACGGTCGCTTGGTTGTAACCGCCTCCTCCCATGCTGTATACAGCGGCATTGGTAGGACTTGAGATCGAAAGCCCACACACGGTGACAGGTGCTTCGACATACTTTGTCATCTCTGAGCGTTCGCAGTGCGCCCTTACCCCGCAACTGTACTGTATGGTCGCGGCTTTCAGCTGAATGGACGCTGCTCCGTCCGCAACACCCGTGACCATGCCCATCGAGTCGACGCCCGCAACGGAGGGGTTGTCCGAAGTCCACCAGCATTGCCCGCCCCACCCCATAAAGTACTGGTGTTCGTTGCAATCCTCCTCGGTAGCGGTGATGCCGATCTGCGTTTGCAACCCGATGTCAATAGGGCTGCTTAACGTAGGATTCAGACCCATCACGCTGAGCGCGCACTGAGCGGGAGTGCAATCGTAGCTGCTGCTGATTCCCGCTTTACGGCTGACCACCATCAATCGCCCCATCACCGGCACGTCGTCCCCGCGAACCCAATTCACGCTGCCATCGGTGGCGCCGGCAGGAATTTTATTCCCCTTGAAGTCCGGTTTTTGCGCGTCGCGCAGGGCGCGAATATCGATGGCGCGCGTTTCGTGGGGGTTTAACTTGAGGTTCGTCAGACGGAGCTTCCTTTTTGTTGTACACGGGATTTTTCGTCCAACTGCTTGGGATGAGAGCAGTTATGCGCTGCGCCGTGTAGGAAACCCCTGACTACATAGCCGGAAGGGTGACGCCGAGAGCTTTGA
>JBOGJT010000318.1:0-4473 GCA_050745065.1 Terriglobia bacterium | reverse complement strand
CTGCTACATTCCAGCACGCCGGGCAACGAAAGTTGATCCGATGGTGGCGCTGAGACACGAATGACGCGGTATTGAATCACGAGCGACAAGCGACTCATCCACACCCGATCTGGAGGGCACTCTGAGGGAGACTAAATGAGCATCTGGCGGTGGATGACACAGCGGTTGCTTTCTCGCGGCGCGCGCGAGCGCAGCATTTCCAGGCACACCTGCGCGGCGAAGGCGTAAATGCATCTTTCCTATCTATTCTGCGCCTTGGGCGTAATCGGCTACAGCGGAATCTATCTTCTCCTGGGAGGCAGCCAGAAGAAGAAAGCGGATGCCACCGGCATCAATCTTGTGATTTATTGCGCTGGCGGACTCCTCAGCCTGGGCAGTGCATTTCCGCTTCATGCCGCTGAGTTTCCCCGCGGTGTATTGTTCACCGGATCGCTCCTTGGGATTACGTCGGTGATCGGGCTGCTTGGCACGATTTTGGCCATGCGCGCGGGGGTTGCGGTAAGTGCCGTCAACACAGTACTGAGCCTGGCGATGGTGGTGCCCATCGTACTCTCCATGCTTTTCTACCACGAGATTCCCCACACCAGAACCTTTGCGGGCATTGTCCTTGCGGGCGTCGCCGTATATTTGATCGAAGGGCGGAAATCCTAACATGATTTGGCTGGTGATTGCCTATATCTTTAACGGCCTCGCGCAATTCTTTGAGAAATATCTTCAGGTTCACGGCCTCGGCGCTTACATCCCCTCGGCCCTGCTCCTGATGTATGGCGTCGGCATCGCGGCGAGCATCGGTGTGTTTTATGCTTCGCGCGGCAAGATCTCGCGCGCCGAGCTGATGTGGGGGGCGGCTGTAGGTTTTTGTTCGTTTGGCGGCAATTTCAGCGTTCTGAAGGCGCTCAAGCTTCTTCCCGCGTACACCGTGTTCCCCATCGTGATTGGCGGCCCCATTGTGGTGGTTGCAGTTTGTTCGGCCCTCTTCCTTAGAGAGCGTTTGAGCGCATCGGCAAAATGGGGGATCGTCTGCGGCGTTGTCGCCATCGCCCTTCTCACCATTCAGTAGAAACGAGGCGTTGATTCGGATTTGCAGCCCTCCACGCTTTAACCCATCCGCAGGTTCCGTTTAAGGCAAAACTATCTCCGATTTTCGCAAAGACCTCACCCGCTTCACCGCGCTATACTCACTCTCTCAAACTTATGACCACGCTGATGCACCAAACTCGAATAAAGCTCGTCGACCGGGACCGCCCCGGTGCACAACGGCTTGCCATCCAGGAAGGCAGCAGAAGGCTCTCCATCCGGCACGCAGAAATTCCTGAGCCTGGCGCGGGCGAAATCCGCATCAGGGTGAAGTGGGTGGGAGTGTGCGGCTCCGACGTTGACGCTTATCGCGGCACGCGCCAGCCCGAATTCCTCAGCCTGCCTGCCAGGCTCGGCCACGAAGTGGCGGGCGTGATCGACCGGGTTGGACCCGGTGTGGCGGGGGTGAAGGCGGGGGATGCGGTCGTCTGCCGGTATGTCTGGGGCGCTTTCGCGGAATATATCCTGAGCAAGCCTTTCAACGTGAAGATGCTGCCGAAAAATTTCCCGCTCGAGGAAGCCAGCCTGATCGAGATTCTTCCCGGAGTGATTCACGCTGCGGAGCTTGCTGCGATCGATCAGCGGAAGACGGTGCTCATCATGGGCCAGGGCGCCAGCGGCCTGATTTTGACTCAGGTAGCGAAGCTATTCGGCCCAAAAGCGCTGGCCGTGACCGACCTCAAGGAGCGCAACCTGGCGCTGGCGAAAAAGTATGGAGCCAGCCACAGTTACCGCATTCCGGGCCCGGGGAGCCCGACTAAGGGAGTGGTCGGGAAGGACTTTCCCGCGGGCTTCGACATCGTCATCCCCTGTTTGCTCGAGGGTGACGGGGTTGCAGATGCCATCGAGTGCGCCGCCTTCGCGGGGAGGATCATCCTTTATGGATGCATCGGCTTGTGCAGAAAACCGCTCGACTTCGTCAAGGTGCATCGCAAACGCCTGGACATTTTTTCGACGGAGCCAAAGCGCGATGTGGATATGCGGCGGTTCTTCGAACAGGGTCTCGAATGGGTCTGCGACGGGTTTGTGAATACGGCGGAAATAGTTACGCACAGGATCCCGCTCAGCCGGATTCAGGAGGCATTCGAGTTACGCGACGATCCCTACAGCGAATCCATCCACGTCCTCGTGGACTGTGAAAGAGCCTCTTCTCCATGAAAAAACTGCTAATTCTACTGTTCGTCACCGCGTCGTTTCCCGTTCGCGGCGCTGCCCGGCAGCCCTTCTTGAAGTGGAGTGCGCTTCACAACCCAGTGCTTGCCTACCCGCATTGGTCCATCAAAGATGCGGCCATGGCCTACCGGGACGGGCAGTTCTATGTGTTTTTCTCAGCATTCTACAAGGATCACGGGCGCATTCGCAGCCACGTCGTCGAAGTCCGGACGCCAGACTTCAAAACGTACTCCAAGCCAATCCTGGATTTTGATGGCGAAGAGGGCGGCTGGATCGGAATGTGCTCGCCGGACGTTCGGAAGGCCGGTACGGTCTATGAGCTATCGTTCAATTCCTGGGGAGATGAGCCGGAAATGCCCGACCAGCTTTTCTACATGACTTCACCCGATCTGGTTCACTGGTCAGCCCGGCGTCCGCTCGCCCCCAATCTGACCGCTGGCAAGCGGGTGATCGATGCGGCCATCGCGGTCACCGGCAGCGGCTTCTATCTGATCTGGAAACAGAATAAGACTGAAGGCCTCCCGCAGCCGCGCGTTGCATTCTCCAAATCGCTTGCCGGCGCGTGGTCCTTCGTCGGAACAGGCTTCGCGAAGCTCACCCTGCCCAGCGGCAAAGAGAATGGCTTAATTCATGAGAATTTCACTTTTGTAATGATCCGCGGCAAGTGGCGGCTCTTGAGCTCTGATTATCCTCACGGCCACCACGAATATCTCTATACCCAACTCCATCGCGGGGATTGGCTGGATTGGGGAAATGGACTCGCCATCCACGTCGCGCCTGAGTCTTTCAATCAATTTGTTCGCGCCGACGCAGCGGCCATCTACAACTGGAGGAAGAAAGACGGGTATTTTTATTTGATCTATGCGGGCCGCAATGAAGGGAAAACGTTTCTGCATCGTGGATGGAACCGGCTCGCGCTCTCAAGGTCGAAGGACTTGATTCACTGGGCTCCCGCGGGCGTGAGCCAATGATTCTGATATCCCGATCCGGCGCCTGCACCTTTCAAGAAATACAAGTTGTAAAGACGCCTGAAGTTGGCGCCCTATGACAACGGCTTTCTGGGGTTCCCGAGCATCTCGGAGGCGTCAAGCGCGGCAGCCGAGAGAGCCTTAAATCGTAACCCTCCGTAAGCCGGTGGCCAGCAGAATGCACATTCGTGGCCTGCGATGGTGGATCGTCAGCCTGGTTTTTCTGGCGACACTGATCAGCTACATCGACAGGCTCACCATCTCGGTGTTGGCTCCGGTCATTTGCACAGACCTGCATCTTTCCAATCTTGCCTACGCCAGCATCAACACCTGGTTTCTGCTGATCTATGCGTTGGGTCAGACCTTCCTTTGGCAAGTTTCACGACTGGATCGGAACCCGGCGGGGGTTTGCCATTGCCATGGCGATCTGGTCAGTGGCGGAAATAGCCCACGCCAAAGCGCGCGGCTTGTTTAGCTTGAGCGCATGCCGGCTGGCCCTGGGCGTGGGTGAGGCGGGCCATTGGCCGGCGGCGACAAAAACGGCGGCGGAATGGTTCCCATCGCAGGAGCGGGCGCTGGTCATGGGAATCATCAACTCCGGCGCGGCGATTGGATCCGCTGTTGCCGCACCGCTCGGGTCTGGCTGGAACTTCGTTTCGGATGGCAAGTCACGTTCGTCGTGACGGGTTCATTTGGATTCCTCTGGCTCATCCTGTGGCTCGTGTTTTACCGGCTGCCGGAGCACCATGCGCGGATTGGCACGGAAGAGCGGGACTTCATCCTGGCGGGCCAAACGAAGGTTGAACGCGCGGCGCGAGGGCCAAGCATCGCCGAACTGATGCATCACCAGGGAGTGTGGGGTATTGTGCTGGCGCGTTTCTTCGCGGACGCCGTGTGGTGGTTCTATTTGATCTGGCTGCCGCTTTACCTGCATACCACGCGCGGCTTCACGCTGAAGGACATTGGTCTCTTCGTCTGGATTCCTTACGCCGCCGCGGACGCGGGAGCGTCCTGGGCGGATGGATTTCCGGCCATCTCATTGACCGAGGCTGGCGGGTCTACAAGGCGCGAGCCACGGCGATCCTCATCGGCGCTCTCCTGGCGCCCGCGGGCCTTTTCGTCTCCGGCGTTCGGTCTCCCGTAGCCACGCTGTCCCTGATCGCTGTCGTCCTCTTCAGTTTTCAGTTCTGGGTGAATAACGTGCAAACGCTGCCGAGTGACCTCTTTCCGACTAGTTTTGTGGGCTCCATCGCGG
>JBOGJT010000317.1:0-16311 GCA_050745065.1 Terriglobia bacterium | reverse complement strand
AAACGTGCCCGCGAGCCCCAGTGTGAGGCAGCCGAACATTGCAACCGCGCCAGCTTTCAGTACGTATCGGGTTACGAAATTTTTCGCTGCAAACATTTGCTATCGCCTTTCTATTGGTTTTTGGATTTCATAATATTTTTGTTGCACGTACCGGATAGCGCAGAGTCTCGAGCTTTTCGAGACTCTGCGGCCTGGCCGTGGGTTCTGCAACGAAACGCCACAGACCCCGAAAAGCGCGAAGTCTGCTGGCCCGTTCGTTGGAAGATAGCCGCAGGTTCCGTGCGGGCCGCTGCCGTTTGACAAGACTGCGGTCAAGCCGGCACGGCGGGCTTGACCGCAGTCATAAGAATCACGAATCAGCAGCTTCGAAATGGTGCTGCCTTTCGTTTCATGAGCAGCCCTAATCCCAGCAGCCCCGTGCCAAGCAGCAACAAGCTGGCAGGCTCGGGGGTTGGAGTGGCGACAAATCCGTGATCGATCGTCCCGCCAGGACCGTAGAAACCCACGATCTGGTTGAGTTCATTGATCCCATTCGCAGTCGTTGTACCCACACCAGAAGGATCGTCGATGGTTTGATATTTGCCGGTGTTTGCGTTGTAGATGAACCCGTGGGTGTTCCCGGCAGCGTCTACGTAAGATCCCACGATATTCCCGTCATTGTTCAACCCGAGGGCTTGCGTGAACGTTGAGCCCGGGAAGTTCAATGAGGTCAAGGAATAGCCGCCGCCCAACGGGGTCAATAGAAATCCCGAGGAGTCGGCGCCGCTATTCGTCATGTAAAAGCCGGAAATGTCTCCACCGTTGTTAATTCCGGTAGCCTGGGTGTTTCCCACTCCGGAAGGCAGGAAGGGATTGAGGTAGGTGAAGCTACCGCTTTTGTCAATGAATGCCATCTGGAGTGTGGCGCCGGTGGGATCGGTCGAAGAGTAGCCGGCAAGCACGCCGATGTTGTTCAGTCCGAGAAGCTGGTTAAACGCCGTGCCCGGTGCGTCGACGGTCGTAAACGTGCCGCCCGTGCCTCCAGCGCCGCCATTGCCGTTTACGTCCGTAAAGCCATTCGTAACGCCGTTCGCATCGATATAGAAACCATCGGTGTTCCCCGAGGCGTTAATGCCGATGACCTGAGTTTGAGCCGCCCCCGGAAAGTTCTCGGGAGTGAAGGTGTTGGGCAGGGTTAGAGTAAAACCGTTATTGGGAACGACCGTTCCATCGCCAAAGTAGCCAGCGATGACCCCGCTGTTGTTGATACCCAGCAACTGTGTGAACGTCTGATTGGGGTGATCAACCGTTGCGAATGTGTAGGACTGCGCCAGGGTTGGCATTGCACATGCTATAACCAGCGACAGGCCTGCCAGAGAAGCAAATAGTTTTCTCATATTGAGTCTCTCCTTATTTTTTCTGCCTGAGTGTTGTCCGAACCCGGCTAGCAACATCGTTCCGGGCTTTATGTAAAAAATGCTCCCTCCGAGGCTCACGGTCCCGTGAACGCCAGGAAAATCACGGTTGCGGCGTAGCGTTCGCCGTTCAGACGTCGTAGCCTGTCGCTGGAGGTCCCGAACAGCCACGGGCCCGAAAGACAAAACCCACGCTGCCACCGTCCGAAATAGAGTTGATTCCGCGGGTCGTATAACGTTAACTTTTCCCGGCCCCGAAGCGTCGTACAATTGATGGCGGCTTCGAGCTGAGATACAATCACTGGTTGTGCAACAACCGCACCGTGAATATTCCTTCGCCACAGCTAAATTAAGGCGAACGCATGGGCGAGTCCTTTGGAATGTCTTAGAAATATATTAGGAATTTCTTCACAAACGATTAGTGAGTTGCTTCGTTGCGCCCACTTGGGTATACCGCATTGAAACATATAGACTTAGAGTTCGGGCCCTTCCGGGTGGATACGGCCAATCAACTGCTGTTTTACGGCGAGAAACCCATCCCGCTGGCTCCGAAAGCCTACGACACGCTCCTCTTCCTTCTCCAGAATTCAAACCGCCTCGTAACACGCGAAGATCTGATGAAAGCTGTCTGGCCTGATAGCTTTGTGGAAGATGGGAATGTGTCGGTTAACATCTTTCAACTAAGGAAGGCGTTGGGGGAGACGGAGGCAGGACTGCCTTATATTGAGACGGTTCCGAGGAAGGGCTACCGTTTCACCGCCGACGTGAGGACAGTTGGAGTGGATGCGTCCAGCCGCCCGCGAGGTGCGCATGTACCCCTGCCGCCGGAAGAGGTGCGCCCCAAGCCGGTGGCGCCGGGAAAGGGGCCGACGTCTGTTTTTCTCCCGCCGGAGCGAATGGCACGTGGCGCAGGGGCGGCGGCCCACCAGCCGGTCCTGCGAGAGGTCATTGCGTTTCCCGGATCCTCTGAGCGTCCTGAGTATGCTGATCGAGTCGAGCTGCCCAGGCAGGCCACACCGTCGGCCCCGGCCAGCGATGCCATGGCAGCGGCCGGACGATTGCCGCGTGCGGGGCGGCGCCGTCTGCTGCTGATCGCAGTGGTGGGTGCGTGCGTGCTCGTCGCAATCGTTCTAGTGGTGCGGTACCTCAAACCCGGTGCGCCACCCGCGGCTCGGCTTGTGGAGCGGCGGCTGACGAGCTTTGCTCCTCAGATGGCGGTGACCGCGGCGGCGATTTCTACCGGCTCGAAGTTCGTTGCCTATGCCAACCCCGGCGGACTGCTTATTCAGGTGATCTCGACCGGCGACACCCACGCGCTCGCGCTGCCCGCGCCGCATTTTCGAGTTTCGAGCATCAGTTGGTTCCCGGATAGCGCCGAGTTGCTCATTGACGGGTCAAGTCCCGAAGACGCAGGGCCGAGTATGTGGATCGTTCCCGTGATCGGCACCAACACGCCCGTGAAACTGGGCCCCTACCCGCCCGGCGAACTGTCGCCTGACGGTTCCAAAATCGCTTGGGTAAAAAACAGCGGGGGAACTCCTGTAATACAACTGGTGCGCTCGCAGGGAGGCGACATCCGTACGCTCGTGACAGGGAACAGCGGGGAGACGTTCGGCGGTGTGAGCTGGTACGCGGGCGGTCGGCGGATTCTGTTCGTGCGCTATCGCTGGAACGCTCAATTTCGCCGTAATTCCGGCTCACTCGATTTTTACGACCTGAACAGCGGCAAGACCGGAATCATCACCCCAGCCGATGACCTGGGTGGAGACGCCGTAAGCTTGCGGGATGGCCGGATTATATACTCGAAGGTCGTCGGAGCGAACCCGTCCTCCGGCGGAGGTGAGCTGATTGAAGTCAGGACGAATCCCAAAACCGGAAGAGCCTCAGGACAGTCCCGCATTTTGGCGAAATGGGATGTACCGGTTACAGACCTCACGCTGAATTCCAGCGGCACGCGCCTCGCTTTGCGGGATCTCACCGTGCAGCACAACGTTTATCTGGCAGACCTGCGCGGCGGCGGAACGGGCTTGGCCGGCGTGCGCCGCTTCAGTTTTGGGGTGGGCAGCGCCGATTTTCCGCGCGCGTGGTCTCCCAGCAGCCACGCCATCTTCGTCGATACCAACCGCAACGGAAACTGGCAGATTTACAAGCATACCCTCGATAACTCATCGGGCGTGCCATTCGTCGGTGGCCGCGAGGATCAATTCTCGCCGCGCGTAAGCCCTGACGGTGCGTGGCTTCTGTACCTTGAGCGCCCCGTGAATTGGCGTGAGCCGGAGCCTGTGAACTTGATGCGTGTTCCGATATCCGGCGGCCTTCCCCAACCGGTGCTCTCAGCGCCGGACTTTTCGGAGTGGGGACTACGCTTCGAGTGCCCTCGCCGCGCCGGATTCCCCTGCCTGATAGCTCAACGTCAAGATAACCAGATCGTATTTCGCGCATTTGATCCGCTAAAAGGCTTTGAGCTGCCTTCCCGCGTCATTGCGCGCGCGACCGCGAGTGGTGCGTTCGATTGGGCCGTCTCCCCGGACGGCTCGAGCCTGGCCTGGATTGAGCGCGACCCGCGCCACGCCATCATCCACGTGTTTCCTCTCGCTCGCAGCGACGGCGGAGGACTCACTGCGGGAAAGGCCCGCGACGTCGCCGTTCACGGATGGGCGCAACTGCACTTCATCAACTGGGCCCCCGGTAGCAAGGGCTGGTTTCTGGTGTCGTCCTCGGAAGCAGGTTGGTCTTTGCTTCATGTCGAGCCGGACGGATCGCCGCACGCCATGCTCACCGTCCCCAGCGATTGGCCGCCCGACGTTTATCCGTCGCCCGACGGCCGCCACATCGCATTTTCCGAACAGAGCTTTGGCAGCAACGTCTGGATGCTCGAGCACTTCTGAGCCGCGCCCCGGCGCCTCTGAGATTGCCGGCAACGGGGATTCTGAAACCACGTGGCCGGTCAGACACCGCTGCCGCGCTCGGAAACGGCGACGCCTGCGTGATGCGGGCTTAGACGAAACAACGGCCCCCCACGTGTGCTATTTCAGGAGGAGTGGAAGAAATGGTGCGGAAGGGGGGACTCGAACCCCCATGGTCTTGCGACCGTCAGCCCCTCAAGCTGGTGCGTCTGCCAATTTCGCCACTTCCGCATGCAGGAGACAGATGCTGACGTGGCGCGACTGCCGCGCGGGTACAACCT
Source organism: Terriglobia bacterium (assembly GCA_050745065.1). Classification (GTDB taxonomy): domain Bacteria; phylum Acidobacteriota; class Terriglobia; order UBA7540; family UBA7540; genus RH2-MAG17b. The sequence continues at coordinate 11,730 of JBOGJT010000317.1, read as the reverse complement.
CACGTCGTTGGTTCCAAGAAGGAGCGGTTAGCGCTGAAACGGATTCGCGGGCGTCGCGGGGGTCGGCGCGGGGGATGAGGGTGCGCGCGCTGGCGCCGCGGGCGCTGATTGTTTGGCCGAATGGCCGAGCACCGAATTGACGCGGCCCTTCGTGGCCCACACCGAGAGCGTTATCGAAGTGACAATGAAAATGGCGCCCAATACCCAGGTCGCCTTCGCCAGCGTCGACACGGTACCGCGCGGGCCGAACGCCGCCTGGCTCACGCCGCCGAACGCCGCAGTAATATCCACATTTTCGCCGCCCTGAATAAGCACGACCAGCACAATCAACAGGCAGATGAGAATATGAAGCCCCAAAACAACGCCTTGCATAATACCTCTTTCAACCGGGTGCTGCGAAAGTCTGTAGGCGCGCCATTCTAAGGCGGCGAAGGCTGCGACGAATTCCGTCGCCGCTGGATCAAGACAAAAGCAGATTCTTCGCTCCGCTCAGAATGACGGTTTGCACCGCCGCACCGGACGTTCAACCGGCGGCGAGGCGAAGCGGCTATCGCGGATAGTCCACGATGGCAGCGAATGAATCCACCTTCAAACTTGCGCCGCCCACCAAGGCGCCGTCGATTTCCTCCTGCGACATCAACGCCTGGATGTTATCCGGCTTGACGCTGCCGCCGTAAAGAATCCTGACAGAATCTGCCATGGGTCCACCAAACTGTCCGGCGGCAAGGCCGCGTAGAAAGCGATGGCTCGCGGCTGCCAACTCGGGCGTGGCGGTGCGCCCGGTTCCGATCGCCCAAACCGGCTCATAAGCTACGATGATACGGGAAAAGTCCTGCGCGGTCAACCCGGCGAAGCCACCCGCAAATTGCCGTTCGAGAACCGCTTGCGCCCGGTCCTGCTCGCGTTCCTCGAGCGTTTCACCGAGGCAAACAATGGGTACGAGGCCCGCCGCAAGCGCCGCGTGCAGCTTCTGGTTTACTCTCGCGTCGGTCTCGCCGTGAATCTGGCGGCGCTCCGAGTGGCCAACGATCGCGTGCGTCGAGCCCGCTTCCCGCACCATGGGCGCAGAAACGTCGCCGGTGAACGCGCCTTCGTTCTCCCAAGCGACATCCTGCGCGGCCACGTGTATGTTGCTTCCTCCGGCGGCGCGAGCCACAGCCTGCAACGCGGTGAACGGCGGCGCCACAACCACATCACAATGGCTCGCACCGGCGACCCTGGGCTTCAGGTTTGCGATGAATTCAACGGCCTCCGAAATCGTCTTGTACATCTTCCAATTCCCGGCAATCACCGGGCGGCGTGTAGCCTGCATGATATACCCTCAGTTGATCAGCCCCCTGTTAAACGCCGCGAGGTACGGTGGCGCGGACCAGACGACTAGTGTGATGTCCACGAAATAGGTATACATACCGCATGGGTGGCGCATACATGGCGTCGTGTGCCATGTATGCGGGTTGCAAGGCTCGCATACATCGCAAAATGCGCGATGTATGCGCCACCCAGGGCAAATGTTTGTCCACTTAATTTCTGACACCACACTAGCGTTTGGCGCCGATATCACTTGTTCGGCATTGGAGGCACCCTACGGACACTCTGCCGCCAGAATGGCCTGTATGGTTTCGCGCGGGCGAATGATCCGGGACTGCTTGCCCTCCACCAATACTTCCGCCGGGCGCGGCCGCGAATTGTAATTTGAGGACAGAGAATATCCGTAGGCGCCCGCGGTCAAGATCGCCAGGAGGTCGCCCGCTGCAACATCGGGTAGCACGCGGTCGCGCGCGAGAAAGTCGCCCGTCTCACAGATCGGTCCCACAACGTCAGCCACGTGTCCACCAGCCTTAGTTAGCGATACCGGCACGACGTCGTGAAAGGATCCGTAGAGCGCCGGGCGCAGCAGATCGTTCATGCCGGCGTCGGCCACGATGAAGTTCTTCGTCGAGTTGCGCTTGACATAAAGCACACGGGTGAGCAGCAAGCCCGCGTTGCCGGCAATCGCGCGGCCCGGCTCGACCACCAGACGATACGGCGATCCCCGCAGGCGTGAGCCCAACCCGTCCACCAACGCGGAAAAATTAAGCGGCGCCTCGTCCGCGTAGCGGATGCCAAAGCCCCCGCCAATATCAAGATACTTCAGCGGCTGGCCGCTGCCCCGCAAAAGCTCTGCCAGCGCTTTGATCTCATCGAACGCCTTGAGAAAAGGCTCCACATCGAGAATCTGCGAGCCAATGTGGCAGGCGACACCGCGAATCTCAATCTCCGGCGCCGCGGCCGCGCGGCGGTAGAGCGTCAGCGCTTCCTCTTTGGGAACACCGAATTTGTGAACCGCCTGGCCGGTGGAGATGTAGGGGTGCGTCTCGGCCTCAACGTCTGGATTCACGCGGATGGAGACCGGAGCGCGGCGGCTGAGGTGGCGGGCACGGCTCGAAATCAACTCCAACTCGCCCGCCGACTCCACGTTAAACATCAGGATATCCGCCGCCAGCGCGGCGTCAATCTCCTCCTGAGTTTTTCCTACGCCCGAAAATACGACGCGCCCCTGGCCTGCTCCAATCTTCTGCAAGCGCGCCAGCTCGCCGCCCGAAACAATGTCAAAGCCCGCCCCGGCTTGGGCCAGAAGCTTCAAGAGACTCAGGCTCGAATTGGCCTTTACCGAGTAACACACCTCGGCCGGGAGGCCGGTAAGTCCTTGCTTGAACTGCTGCAGGTTTTCGAGGAAAGCGGCGCGGCTATAGACGTACAAGGGTGTGCCGTGACGCGCCGCGAGCGACTCGAGCGCTACGTCCTCGCAAAATAGCTGCGCGGAGCGGTATTCCAAATGGGAGCTGGAAAGAGAGGGCATGGATTTATGCAATCGACCGTTGAATCAATCGGGCAAAGGCCTGTGGCGACGCTGGAGGCTCGGCAAAGCCATCATCGCGAGGAGCCGAAGCCGGCGAAGAATTTCGTAAGTTATTAGTCTATAGGGAGCGCCATAGGCCGGCAATGGGCATGTGCTGTAGCGGCGCTCTCTGAGCGCCGGAATAACGGTGGCCAGAGGCCGCCGCCACAGGTCGCACGCCGCTGACATGCGGCGCCTGGTCTAAGTCCAACACTGTTCACTTAGCGGATTTTTCGCCGCGTGCGAAGATTTTATTCACATGTCATTCTGAGCGGAGCGAAGAACCTGCTTTTCCCGTTTGATTTAGAAGCAGATTCTTCGCTCCGCTCAGAATGACAGGTACTTACTTCTTTCGCACGATGGCAAGTCCCCGCCTAAGTGAACAGCGTTGGGTTTAAATCAGAAGCAGATCCTTCGCTTCGCTGAGATGACAGCGTTGGTGAGGTTCGCGCGCCCCGCACTCGGCGGCCTGATACGGCCTGAGCAGGCCGCCGCCTCACGATCCATTGATTCACTCCGGCAATAGCGCAATTCTGTCACCGCGCCTTAATTACCATGAGCGTCTGGTCATCGCGCGGGGGGCGGCCTTGCTCAAAACGCCCGATCTCTTCAAACACTTTCGCGATGATCTCAGCTGGGGGGCGTTGGGCGTGGTCTCGAAGCACATTTTCCAGGCGGCGGTTGCCGAACTCTTCTCTCCTGGAATCGACGGCCTCGAGCAGGCCGTCCGAAAACATCGCGAGCACGTCACCCTTCTCCACGGTGAGCGAGGTCTCATCGTGCTCCGCGTGGTCGAGCAGACCTAGAGGGACGCCTTCGGCGCGAATGGGGTGCGCACGCCGTCCGCGCACCAGGACGGGCAGCGGCATGCCAGAATTGGCCAGCCTCAGAAGCCGCGTTTTAGGCTCCCACACGCAATAGGTGAGGGTGATGAAATGTCCCTCAATCTTGCGCTCGAGCAGCAGCACGTTTAGCTTCTTCAGCATCTCGGTGGGACTCAGGCGCTGCGGCGCGAGGCTGCGCAGCGTGCCCATGGCAAGCGCTCCATACAACGCCGCCGGCGCTCCCTTGCCACTGACGTCGCCGATGGCGAGCACGTGCCGGTCCTTGCCGTAGCTGAAAAAATCGTAAAGATCGCCCCCCAGCTCGCGCGCCGGCCGGAAGCGCACGCTGACCTCAAGGCCCGGGATGGCCGGGTTCGGCGTGGGCATCAGGTGCATCTGGATTTCCCGCGCCCGCTCGAGGTCGCGCTCCATGCGCGACTCGCTGCGCACCACGCGCTCGTAGAGCCGCGCATTCTCGATGGCAATCGAGATTTGCGGCGCGAGCGTGGAAAAAATCCGTGCGTGCTCCTCGCTGAAATATCCTCGCTGCGCGCTGACCATATCCGCCACGCCGATGACGCGATCCCTGTAGAGCAATGGGATTACGAGCTCGGAGATCATTTCCGGGTCCACAAACGCCGCCCGCGGATCCTTCGCCACATCCGAGACGATCACCGCGCGGCGTGACGCGGCGGCCGCGCCCACCAAGCCCTGATCGAACCGCACACTAACTTTGTCGGGGGTACTCTGGTCCCGCTTCTGCGTGATGACGGCGTTAAAGGTTCGCGAAGCGTCGTCGGCCAGAAGGATGGTAAAGCGGTCGTAATTGATCAGGCGCTTGGTGAGCGCGGCAATTTTACGCAGCAATTCGTTAAGCACCAGAACGGAGCTGAGCTCGCGGCTGATTTCGTTGAGCAGTTGCAGCGTTCTCGCCTGCCGCAGGCTGTGCCGGTAGAGGCGCGCGTTTTCAATGGCTACGGCGATGCGCCCTGCCAGGAGCTCGAGCAGGTTCTGGTGCTGGCTGGTGAAGAACCCGGCGTTGGGCGCTTCGAGATCCAGCACCCCGATCACACGGTTCTTGAAAATCAGGGGCACCGCAAGCTCCGAGCGCACCTCGGGGATGGATTGAATATAGGCAGTGTCCTGCCGCACGTCGTTCACCAGGACGGAGCGGCGCGTGGCGACGGCTCGCCCCACAATCCCCTCCGTGACCTTGATCCGGCTGCGCACGGAAGCTTCCGGATGGCCCACGCTGAAGCGGAAACGCAGCTCCTGAGTCTTCTCGTTCAGAAGAAGGACGGCAAAGATGTCATAGTCAATGATCATCTTTACCGTGTCTGCGATGCGCTGCATCAACTCGTCGAAATCCAGCGTGGCGTTCAGGCGCTCTCCGGCCTGAACCAGAAGCGTCAGAATCTCGGTGACCTCGAGGGGCTTCGACGGGGTTTCGATGGTTTGCCGTATTGCCATAATTCAGCGCTCTGGCGTATTGGTGATGCGGCAGCGCCCCGGCTTACGCGCCGATGGGGTGCAGCCGGGGAGTTCACAATGTACAGGAGACGGGCATGGCTCGCGTGCAGTGGGCTCGCCACGCCCGTCCAGCCGTCCGTGGGATCGAGACTCTCAAAGTCATTCTAGCATACGGTGATTCCCAAGGAAGGCCGGCGCGCGATGATTGACGCCCAATTCCCCTGATATCATACAAGGATGCTGATCCTTGCACTTGATACGACCGGCGATTGGGGTGGCGCCGCCGTTTTCCGCGATGACGAATGCCTCGGCGTCTCCGCGCAACGCGGTTTTATAAACTATTCGGTTAGCCTTTTTCAGGCCGTTGACGACGCCCTCGAGAAGGCCGGGCTTCGGCTGAATGAAATCGACCTTTTCGCCGCGGCCAACGGCCCTGGATCATTCACGGGCATAAGGGTGGGCTTGGCCGCGGCGCAAGGTTGGGCGCACGCCTTTGGTAAGCCGGCACGCGGCGTCTCCGCGTTCGAGGCCGCGGCGGAAGAGGCGCAGGCGCCAACTCCGTTTACGCTTTCTGTTCTTGACGCGCGGCGAGGAGAGTTCTATGCGGGGCTCGTCCGCCGCGTGGCGTCCGCGCCGCCTCTCGACGCGGAATCGGCGCCCGGCGCCGCGGCCGTCGAAACTGCTTCAAGATGGATGGAACAGGGCGAGGGCGTGATCCTTAAGCCTGACCGTATCCTACCCTTTGTGCAGTCGCGCATTCCGCCGGGCGACGGTTGCACGCTCACGGCGCGTGAGAATGACCCACAGGCGTGCGCTTTGGCGAAGTCGCTTACCGTTTCCTTGCCGTGGAAACCCGTGTCTGGCTTCCTCTCTGGCGCGGTGGCGCGAGCCGCCTGGTACGCGCTGCGGGACGAAGGACGATCTCCACTACCACAGGACCTCTCTGCCTATTACGTCCGCCGCCCTGACGCCGAAATCAACTGGAAGCCGTAACCGGTCATGCCACATTACGACACCCGCAAAGCGGGAAAGAGCTCCGTAGGGGCGCGGCTTGCCGTGCCCTCCCATGTTGGGCGCGGCGAGCCGCGCCCCTACGAAGCACGCCACAACCGATTTATTTTCAACAGCGGTTCGGGCTATTTTCAGGGCCGCGCACAGAATGATCATACACAGAGGTTTTTCAGCGCCCTGCTGGGTAATTTCCTCCGCCGCGACCTTAAACCATGTCACATTTTCCTCCCGGCAGGCGTTTTTATAGCGTAGGATCGGGAGGTCTTGAGTGTCGATTACGATGGAAGAATGCCTCGGCGGGCAGGTAAATTTGAACGACGAGAAGAGCATCACCGGCATTGGGCCCTCGGAATTTGAAAGTGCGTTTGAGCGATTTTTCGTGGAGAACTACCCTCGGGTTGCCACGGTTCTCGTCCGCCTCGTGGGTGACCGGTTGCGCGCCGAAGAGCTCGCAACGGAGGCATTCTGGAGATATTACTGCCAGCCCTTCGCACGGGACAGTGCGGGCGGCTTCGGCATCGGCTCGGCCGGGTGGCTTTACCGAACCGCAACCCACCTGGGGATTGACAGCCTGCGGGCAGAAACGCGCCGAGGAAGATACGAACAGCAAGCCGCGGACAACGCCGATTGCAGCCGCCAGCCCGACCCCCTGGAAAGCGTGCTGCGCGCCGAGAAACAGCGCCACGTGCGCAGGACGCTCTCCGCGCTCCGGCCCGAGCAGTCTCAACTGCTCCTTTTGCGCGCCAGCGGATTTTCGTATGATGAGCTCGCCTCAGTTCTCGGCGTGAAGCGGACTTCCGTCGGCGCCATGCTGCTCCGGGCGGAGGCCGCATTCCGCAAGCATTACGTCCGGCTGTTTGGAAACAAGGAGGATTTATGAAGTGCCTTGACGAAGGTCTTTTACGAGCGAAAATTGACGGAGAACTGGATGGCGCTGTAAGCGCGGCTGTGGACGGCCATCTTGCCTCATGCGCCGCGTGCCGGGAACGCCTGGTGCGCCTGGAACGCGAAAGCCAGCAAATTGCCCGCGAGATCTCGGCGCTTGCGCCCGCGGTTATTCCGGCCGATGAGACGCGCGAAGCCCTGGCGAGAATTCAGACTCGTATTGCGTCTGAGGCTGCGATCACCCCGGAATCCGGGAACTTTTTTATGCGTTTCTTCGCCGCTCACCCGGCTCCCGCTTGGGGCGCCTCCGCCATCGCCGCGCTCGTCATTGTCTTGATTACGCTGGCGCCGGCGCGCAGCGCGGCGCAGCGGGTGTTGGCGATGCTCCGCGTTCAGAAGGTGACGGTGGTTCCGGTGGACTTCCCGGCCGCACCAAACCGTGACACCATCGCCCGCATACGCACGATGATGTCAAGCCGCATCACGGTCACGCTCTCGCCCGGCAAACCACAGATCGAGCCAGACGCGTCCGCAGCCAGCAAGCTGGCGGGCTTCCCGGTCCGGGTACTCACCGGTAATTTGGGTGCTTCGCGGATTGCCGTCCTCGGCGAGCAGGCCTACGTGATGACGCTCGACCAAGCGCGCCTGCAGGAGATTTTGAATGACCTTGGCCGCTCCGACCTTCATATTCCTGCGCAGGTGGACGGCCAGACGATTGCCGTGCATATCCCCAAAGCGGCATTCATCCGGTATGGCAACTGTGCATCCCCGAAATCCGGTGCGAATCCGGCGCCGCCCGCGGCGGACGCAGCCACGGACGCGGGCTGCATCAGGTTGGCGGAGGTCCCGAGCCCGATTGTCAGTGTTCCACCCGGCCTTAATATGAATCAGCTCGCGGAGATTGTTCTTCAAGCCGCGGGCATGAGCGAGGGGGAAGCTACCGCCTTCTGCCAGACGGTGGATTGGAAATCAACTTTGGTGATTCCCATTCCTGGCAACGCTACATCCTCACAGCCGGAAGAGGTGGAGGGGGTTGAAGGTACGCTTATTATGGGGCGCCCGGTCCGCGGGCGGCCCGGTGAATTCGCGCTAATCTGGGTGAAGAACGGAACGATTTACTCGATTCACGGCAGCGGCGACCCGGCCAGGGCGCTGGCGCTCGCCGGATCTCTCAGCTAATATGAATATCCGCTGCGCAGGCAGCGTAGACCTGCATTGCAAGGCCGTGATTTTTTGTTTTTTTGGCAAGATTATCTAGGCCTGTCATTCTGAGCGCAGCGAAGAATCTGCTCGTCCAATGGCACACCAGCAGATGCTTCGCTTCGCTCAGCATGACATTTCATTTGGTTGCGGCTCTTCCGCGCTGCGCAGCGTTCGTACCCCGCATTCTTCGTTCGCATTGCGTTGGCTCGCCGCGGACCTGGAAAGGCGAGGGCGTGTGCGAGTCTGCGGCCGATAGTGCGCCGCAGCAAACTCACATCGCCGCGTGTTGAGCATCTTCGACGGCCGCTCGCCGGCGGAAAGCGGCGGCTGTGTGTTGTGCCGCAACAGCTTCAACTCCCGAATGAATCCACCTCCGGCAGCTTCTCACACTTCCCTCGCGCTTCACACCGGCAACCTGCGGAAAGTTTTTGGCTCGAAGGTCGCCGTGCGCGGCCTTTCGCTTGGGGTGCCGCGCGGCGAAGTTTTTGGTTTTCTCGGGCCGAACGGGGCGGGGAAAAGCACGTCCGTCAAAATGCTTCTAGGCCTGATTAGGCCCACGTCCGGCGCGGCCACCGTCCTCGGAATGCCCGTGGGTGACGTGGCCACGCGGAGGAAAATCGGCTTCCTGCCGGAGCACTTTCGCTTCTACGAATGGCTCACCGCGGCGGAGCTGCTTGAGCTGCACGGGCGGCTCTACGGAATGGCGCGGGGCAACCTGCGGCGCCGGGCAGCCGAGCTTCTTGACCAGGTGGGCCTCACGCCGCACCGGGATAAGCGGTTGCGCGATTTTTCCAAGGGCATGATGCAGCGCATTGGGCTGGCGCAGGCATTGCTCAACGCGCCCGAGATTATCTTTCTGGATGAGCCCACCTCCGGCCTCGACCCGGCGGGACGTAAGCTGGTGCGCGACATGATCAAGGCGCAGCGCGCGCGGGGCGCCACGGTGTTCTTGAATTCGCACCTGCTCAGCGAGGTGGAAGTCACCTGCGATCGTGTCGCCTTCATCAAGCACGGCGAGGTCCTCGATACCCGCCGCCTCGACGAGATGGCGGAAGTCACGGTGGCGATGCGCGCCCGGAATATCAGCGCCGCCGCGCAGGAAGCGCTCGCCGGAAAAGTCTCCGCGCTGCAGATCGCTGGCGACCAACTGACCTTTTGCGTAACATCCACCGGCGACCTGCCGGACATCGTGCGTTTCCTGGTGAGCCAGGGCGCAGACGTATACGAGATCACTCCGCAGCGCCTCTCCCTCGAAGCACTCTTTCTTAAAATCGTGGGCGATGATGGGGGTCTATGAGCCTATGACGGGCGTATGGATCATGGCAAGCGTCACCTTCCGCGAAGCCGCGCGCAAAAAGGTGCTTTGGATGGCGCTCATCGCCGGCGCCGCCTTTCTGGCGCTCTTTGGCGTCGGCCTGCACTTTCAGGCAAAGGATATTGTCCAGCACGTCCACAATCTGGTGGTGCGCCGCCAGATTCTCGACGCCACGCTCATGATGGGGCTTTACGCCGCCGACTTTCTGACGGTGGTGATGACGATCTTGACCTCGGCGGATACGCTTTCCGGCGAGATTGCCTCGGGGGCCATCCACGCTGTAGCCACAAAACCCATCACCCGGCGGCAAATCCTGTTGGGGAAATGGCTGGGATTTGCCGCCATGCTCGCCGTCTACATCGTGCTGATGCTAGGAGGCGTGGCCTGCCTCGCGTATTTCATGAGCGGCGTCACGGCGCGGCTTTTGTTGCGAGGGCTTGCCTTGGTCTGGATCGAAAGCATTCTGGTGCTCAATCTCACACTTTTATGCGGCACGGCGTTTTCAACCCTGACGAACGGCGTGATTGTGCTGGGCCTGCACGGTATGGCGTTTCTCGGCGGGTGGATCGAGCAGATCGGCGCTGTCACGCATAGCCCTCGCGCCGTGGACACCGGAATCATTGCCAGCCTGATCATGCCGAGCGAGTCGCTTTGGCGCCGCGCCGCCTTCGAGATGCAGTCGCCCCTGGTCGGCGCGATGAATATCGGCCCTTTCAGCAACGCCTCGGTCCCCAGCCTTACGATGGTGGGCTATGCGTGCGCGTATCTGCTGGTTGCCCTGTTCCTGGCTCTTCACCAGTTCCGCGAGAGAGACCTGTGACGATCCAGGCGCAGTGGCGGCGTCTCGCTGTCGCAGCACGCCGAGGGCAAAAGCGCGAACACGCGGCGGTATTGCTGCTCGGCTTGCGCCCACTTGCCTTGCATCTTGAGCGACTTCGCGTCCAACTCGTGGACTTGATTGGGACCCGGGTTCGTGACCAGAAGCTTCTGCGCGGCGCGCGTGGAGAGGCGCAAATAAACGTGGGCGGCGAGGTAAAGCGCCGCGGCGATCTTCGGGAGGTCGCGGTGCAGCATGGAAAGGAATTCGAGCGCGTCGCCTTATCTGAGCGCCGGAATACCAGCGGCCGGAGGACGCCGCTACAAGGTTTGGCGTCGCGATACGATGTAATCCCCGGCCGTTTCAGTAGGCGCGCGCGAAAATCGCCTTTTCGTTCGCGGGTTGGCCGCAGTAGATGCACCGGCCGGAGCCGCCCGGCTGTTCGATCGGAATGCACCGCATCGTGGCCTTCGTTTCTTCCTTGATCTGCGTTTCACAGGCGCTCGCGCCGCACCACCAGGAGAGCGCGAAGCCCTTGGCCACAGCTTGCTTGAACTCCGTATAGTCGGCGGGCTCGGCCGTGTTTGCTTGACGGAACGCCAGGGCGCGATCGAACAGCGACTTTTGAATGTCTTCAAGCATCCGCGCCACCGCGGCGTTGATCCCGGCCTGGGGGACAAAGGACTTTCCTCCTTTGCCGGGACGGTCACGCCGGGCCAGCACGACAGAGCCCTTGGCAACATCTTTCGGTCCCAGTTCGAGGCGCAACGGGACGCCGCGCATTTCCCAGTCATTGAATTTGAATCCGGGGCTCATGCCCTCGCGCTCATCCATCTTGACCCGGACGCCCGCGCCGGAAAGCTCTGCGCGCAGCTTCCGGGCGCTCTCGAGAACCGCGGCCCGCTCCACGTCGTTTTTGAAGATGGGCACGATCACCAGTTGAAACGGGGCGAGGCGCGGCGGCATGATGAGTCCCTGATCGTCGCCGTGCACCATGATCATTGCACCCACGAACCGCGTCGAAAGGCCCCACGAGGTCGTCCAGCAATGCTGAAGCGTGCCACCCTGATCCAGGTAGCGGATTTCGAATGCCTTGGCGAAATTCTGCCCGAGGTTGTGCGAAGTCCCCGACTGCAGCGCCTTGCCGTCACCCATCATGGCTTCAATCGAGTACGTCTGGTCGGCGCCGGCAAAGCGCTCGGCGGCGGACTTGCGACCCGGGATCACGGGGATCGCGGCGTCGCGCACGGCAAAATCCGTATAGATGTCAAGCATCTGGCGCGTTTCGGCCTCCGCTTCCTCAGACGTAGCGTGTGCGGTGTGGCCC
>JBOGJT010000316.1:0-14796 GCA_050745065.1 Terriglobia bacterium | reverse complement strand
CGTCGAACAGTACCCCACTGAGGATCATCAGGCGTTTCCGCCCCATACGATCGGCCAGCAGGCCGGCAAACAGGGTCGAGAACACCGTACCCAACAAGACCGCCGCGACCACGAACGAAACCTGCCCGGCGTTCAGCCCTGAGGTGGCTTCTAAATAAGGCAGAGCCCCGGCGATGATGCCTACGTCGATGCCATAAAGCAGCCCGCCCAGACCGGCCACCAGCAATAAGAACCAGTTGTAAGTCGCCGGCTTGATTCCGAAGACTGCGGTGGTTTGCACGTTGGCCTCTCTATATTCCATGCCCTGTTGTCCCGGCCCCTTGCGCTGGGTTCGTCGTGAATCGGATATTATAGTGGCAATGTTCTCGGGTGTGGGGCGCCAAGATCATGTGTAATTATGAGCGTGTACCCGAAGGGTAGACTTGCTTACCCTGCAGGAAGACAGACTCTACGTCAAGAGTCGAATCGGCGGGTCTAAACAGAAAAAGATTCGCTGGCTGGCCTGCGGCGATGCGTGAGCACGCCTCATCACTTCCAAGCAAGCGCGCGGGATTGGCGGTCGCCGCCGTGAGCGCATCCTGAAGTGAGGAGCCGGTGTATTGCATGAAGGTTGCCACAACACGGTTCATGCTGGCCGCGGACCCTGCCATCGTCTTTCCATCCGCGCACACAACCTGGTTGCTGGGCAGGAGCTCAATCTCGGTGCCGAGAAGTGTATAGCGGCCCGGCGCCAGCGTCGCCACGTGGACCGCGTCGGTAATCAGAATGCACCGGTTTATTCCCTTCGCGCGAAGAATGGTGTTGACAAGATCGGGCGGAAGATGATGGCCGTCGCAGATCAAGCTGGCGCTAAGCCGGTCAGCCGCCAACTGCGCCCACAGAGGGTTTCGGTGCCGGTGCATCATTTGCGGGCAGCCGTTGCCCAAGTGCGTGCTGAGACGGGCCCCGGCTGCAGCGGCTTCGTGGATGTGCTCTGCGCTTCCATCCGTGTGGCCGACCGCCACGACCACACCGGATGCGCACGCGCGGCGGACGAAGTCCAAAGCCCCTGGCAGCTCCGGAGCCAGTGTTACGATTCGAATGCGTCCGCCCGCCGCCGCCTGGAGTTTCTCAAATTCGCTCCAATCCGGCCATCGCATGTAATGCGGGTTGTGGGCGCCGCGCGCGCCATCCGGCGAGATGTATGGACCCTCCAAGTGGTAGCAAGGCGCCGACATCGCGAATTCAGGATATCGCCGTCGAGCCTCCTCGAAGACGCCGAAGTTCCTGATGAGCCCCTCTTGCGTGTTGGTAATCAGCGTGGGGCAGAATGATGTAACACCGGTCTTCCAAATGGATGGTAAAACACCCGCCAACTTTTCAGGAGTGAGCTGCGGATGAGAAAAATCAACGCCGGCGAACCCGTTCACTTGAATATCGACGAGGCCAGGACTGGCAAAGGCACTGGCGTCTCTGGCTGGGCCCAGGCGGTCAACCGATCCGATCCGGCTGCCGTCAATTTGAATTTGCGCCAATCCCTCGCCGGGAATGTTTGCTTCGAGCTGCACGATAAACTCATCCTTGACCCGCGTTCAAACAGAACGCCGGCGCCGCTCTGCCGCAGCGCCATTGATGGAGCCTACTACATCGTATCCCCGCTCGTCACTGGGAAAGTGATCCAGTAAAGACCGGGCCGGGGAAGACACCGGGCGTGCGGAGGTCGCTTGGTAGCGGCGGGTTGATCAGGCCATGGTCAAAACTTGGTTGGCTCCGTGCTCTCCGTGATCTCCGTGGTGAATGATTCTCACCACAGAGGGCGCAGACGGCACGGAGAATTTACAATCCAAAAGCAAAACATACAAGGTCGGAATCAGAGACACCGGGTGTGCGGAGGTCGCTTGGTAGCGGTGGGTTGATCAGGCCATGGTCAAAACTTGGTTGGCTCCGTGCTCTCCGTGGTGAATGATTCTCACCACAGAGGGCGCAGAGGGCACGGAGAATTAGCAATTCAAAAGTAAAACCTACAATGTTGGAATCAGAGACACCGGGTGTGTGGAGGTCGCTTGGTAGCGGTGGGTTGATCAGGCCATGGTCAAAACTTGGTTGGCTCCGTGCTCTCCGTGATCTCCGTGGTGAATGATTCTCACCACAGAGGGCGCAGAGGGCACGGAGAATTAGCAATTCAAAAGTAAAACCTACAATGTTGGAATCAGAGACACACCGGGCGTGCGGGGCAGGGAAAGGGGAGACCGACACATTGTGCCAACGTCCATTGCGCGCCGACCACCACCACCATCCACTTCGTCTCCTGGCCCCGTTTAGTTTTGCCGACGGCGGAGCCGCTTTTTTAGCCGGAGCAAAGCTGCCGTCCAGAAATTCTTCGCTCCGGCGTTCCGTCAACATTTGTAATCCCATCCGACACTTCACCTCCTCGGATGGGTCTTACCGCTCGGCCTCCCGAACCTGTTTGGTTCCGGCTACGCCGGGTTAGGTTGTTCAGCCGCGCACGTCTGACGCGGGCGGTGTTTGGTTACCGCTGTGGTACTACTTAACATGTCACTTGAATTTGACCGGGTAATTTGACAGCGTACTTCCCGCTAGCCGTCGGCGCGAAACCTAGCGTATTCTGTGAGCGCAATCTCAATCAGATCGCAGTGCGCGCCTTCACGGCGAACGGCGTCCCGTTACGGGCGAAGTCCGGACACGTTGAAACAAGAATACATGAAGAACGAAAAGACGTAATATCTGGTCCGCCAAAAGGCTTGCAGGAAGGGTGAATTGGCGATGAATCGACGGGATTTTATTGCGCTGGGTGGAGCGGCGGTGGTGGGAGGTGGCGTGAAGGATTCTTCCGCGCTTCCTGCGCCGACCCGGTATCAACCTCCGGCCCGGCGGGGTGACCGTCCTAATCTCCTACTGCTGATGGCTGATCAGTTGAGGGTGGATTGCGTCGGAAGCTACGGCAATCCCGTTGTGCGCACGCCCAACTTGGATCGTCTGACAAACGACGGAATTCGCTTTCAACACGCATACTCCACGACTCCTACTTGCACCCCTGCAAGAAGCGCGCTGTTGACCGGACTGGGACCATGGCGGCACGGAATGCTGGGCTACGCCGCCATGGCCTCTAACCCTTATCCAGTGGAGAAGCCGAGGGCTTTGGCTCAGGCCGGGTATTACGCTGCGGCCGTTGGCAAATGCCATTATTATCCCATGCGCCATGCGCACGGATACCACCAGATGGTGCGTGATGAAAGTTGCAGCATGTGGTTCCACCAGGAAGGCTCTCAAGCAGAAGCCTCAGATGAAGAACGATGTGACTATGAGGCATGGTTCTGGTCGCAACTGCCGGGAAAAGACCCGCACGCGACAGGACTTCTGTGGAATGATTACCGGTCTGCGCCTTTCGCGTATAAGGAGGAACTCCATCCGACGCACTTCACGGGCGAGACAGCGATCCGCTTCCTGCGAGCTTATGACAGGCCTGAGCCGTTCTACCTTAAAATATCTTTCCTTCGTCCGCACAGTCCGTACGATCCGCCGGAGCGATTCTTCAAGGCTTATGAGGACGCACAGCTACCGGCGCCCGAGGTGGCAGACTGGGCGAAGCGCTATGAGCCGCGCAGCGGGCCGGGCTACGAGATCTGGCACGGAAAGCTGGCCGAGGACCAAGTTCGGCGCTCCCGCCAGGGTTACTACGGATCGGTGAGCTTCGTGGACGAGCAGATAGGCCGCGTTCTTGAGGTTCTTGAGCAGCGAAAGCTGTTGGATGAAACGCTGATCCTGTTCATTGCGGATCACGGTGACATGCTTGGAGACCAGAATCTGTGGCGAAAGTCCTACGGATATGAGCAATCGGCGCATATCCCGATGTTGATGCGCCTGCCCTCCGGCATGCGCTCAGGATCTGCCGGACAAGTGATTGCGAATCCCGTTGAGATCCGGGACGTCCTGCCGACTTTTCTCGACGCCGCGGGCGCCTCGATTCCCGAAAGCATTGAGGGACGCAGCCTGCTTCGTTTGTTGAAGACGAAGGGTGAAGGCTGGCGTTCGTACATCGACCTCGAGCACAATATCTGCTACAGCCCGTCGAATCACTGGAACGGTTTGACAGATGGGCAGTGGAAATATCTCTACCACGCCATGGATGGAGAAGAACAGTTGTTTCATCTCGACAATGACGCTGGCGAGTTACACGATTTGACGGGGTCGCCGGAATATTCAGAAGTCCTGCGGCACTGGAGAGGGCTACTGGTCGAGCATCTCGAAGAACGCGGAAGAACCTGGGTGCGCAACGGCAAACTTGTCCCCAGACCGGACGGCATGATGCTTTCCCCTAACTTCCCTGGATATGCGCCATGCCAATATTCCTTCCGTTAGCCAATGTTGGCTTCCGTCATTGATTGGGGGGCCGTTCGGGAAGCTGGTGACACAACACGGGAAACGGGCCACGCCGGGTTTAGGATCTCTTACGGGGACAAGGTGGCCCAGGCGTCCGTGGGCGGAGCCGTCTCCGGGCGATAGCCGGTGCGCGTGCGGATGTGGTATTTCTTTGAGTGCTCCACCCCAACGAGCCTCACCGTGATTTTGCGCCAGCCGCGGTTTTGGTTCGGCTGGGGATAGTAAGTGATCGAGTAAAGGTGCGCCAAATCGTCGCGGATGGACCGGAAAGCTTTCTGCTCGTCTTCCCAGTTTTTGGAGAAATAAGCCTGCCCGCCCGTGGCGGCACTCATGCGGTTGAAGACGGCGGTCGAGACGGGATCGAGTTGGGCTTTCCGCGTGCAAACCATGTAAATAGGCACGCCTTCGGATTGAGCAAGGTCAAGAACGTTTTCCGGCGCGATCACGCTGGAATTGTCAGGTCCGTTGGAGAAGACCACCACCACGCGCCGGCCGGAAAACCGCGCGGCGTCTTCCAGCGTGAGCAGGAGGCCGTTATAAAGAGCGGCGTCATCTCCGGCGACGGTCGCCCGCACCCCGCGCAGCACCCTCGATCGATCTGGCGTGAGCAGCGCGTCGCGTGAGAGGTCGCGGCTGTAGCCGTAGAAGGCTATCCGGTCGCTAGGGTTCAGCGTGCGGATGAATTCGGCGATGGAATCCTGAGCGTAAACAAAGCTCTTGTACATGTAATTGCTGGTATCAAAAAGAATGAATACACTCCGGCCCATGGCGTGGCCGGCGGGCGTGTGAGAAATGAAACCCGATGCGATCGCTTCCGGGCCGTGCGAACTGGCCGTTCTCCTGCCTTGACTGTCGATGCCCTGCACACCTTGGCTTTCTTCTCCGAACGTGGCAAGCTTTTCTCGAATGCCGTCCTCATAAATTTCAAAATTTGAAGGGCGCAAGCCGGTGACGTAGCTTCCTTTCTTGTTGGTCACCGCCACGTCGAGCTGCACAAGGTTCACCGTCCGGTGAATGCGGCCGCCTTGAAAGGTCTGCGCCACGATCGGAACGGTGGCGCCGGAGACGACCAGCAAAAATATGGAAATCAAATAGCGTCTCATCACGAGTGATCCTCCCATTCGCCCCGCCGCTTCTCCGAGCAGGTCTTGGAACTGCACATGACGTCGGATAAGTCAGCGACGTTCGCCTCTGTAGCGGCGGCCTCCGCCGCCGTCATTCCGGCGCTCCCATCCTTCATCAGAGCAGGCTCCGAGCGCCGCTACGGGGGGCAAACTGTCACTATAATATGCCATCCTCAATAGGCTCCTGTTCACCGACCGGCGGAGCCCTGCGGGCGTCATTAACGCCCGGAGGCTCCCTGGGTCTTCAGCGCGGCGGCAGCAGCGGCGGCAGCGGCATGGCTCTTAACAAAGTCATCGCCAGTGGTCCGGAGAGCACGGAGCAGCGCCGGCCGGTCCTCGAGGTCAGTGGCAAAAATATTCGCGATCATTTGCCGCGTCAATTGGGGCGCCAGCAAGTTCAGCATCGCGGGCGGGTAGCCCAGTTGGTCTGCCAGGCGCGCCCAATATAGGTTATTCGACTCCCACGATTCCGCAAGAAGCCGACTGGAGTAACCCAGGAAAGTTGGAAATGGCTTCACGCTTATGAGGCTGCTGGCGTACGTCCCGGCGAGGTCCGGGTGAGGGATTCCGAAATCCTGCGAGAGCCGTTCCCAACCGACCGCGTCCGGATCGCGCTGTGCCAGGCTCGCGAGCTCTTGTCCAGCAGCGCCCCAGTGGTCCGCCTCGGCAGGAAACCGCTGCCGGAAGTTGAGCGCCAGGAAGAAAACATCCGCCGGAGAGAGCCAAGGCAGAGCTTCCTGCGGCTGGCCAGTTCGAAGGGCGTCCTCCACGCGATCAATTTGGCGCGGAAGCATGCGGGCCGAAAGAATGCTCATCACTTGCCCGCGCAGCGGCTGATTCGCGGCGGCTGACTTCACCAGAGCGTCTCCGTACTCCTGGTAGAGCGCCACCGCATGAAGCTCATCGGGAGTCACGCGCCACCAGCGAGGCACGACAGCGTTCATCAGGAGCGTGCTGCACATATCCTCCCAGATCAGGGCTTGAACGTTTCGCGGCGCAATAAAGTCTTCCTCCACCTCCGCCAAAGTATAAGGCAGGTTGGCAAGCGAACCCACCAGACGGGCGCCGCCGCTCGCCGTCCAGCCGCGGCCTGAGATGATGGGGGCCTTCCAGCTTTGGTCCTGCCCGGTGATGGCCTCTCCCAGGAAATCATGAGATTTGACAAAAAGTGGGTCGTTGTACAGCACCTGTGCTCCCGGCGGCTGGTAGTAGGCGTAGTTCAGGCCTACCAGCGTATCGCGCAGAAACGGAACCAGCAGACCGGGCGCCGCGGCAAGCTTCCTCGCAGACATGGGCGAGCGAATGAGCTTGGTGAAGTTCGCCGAGGTCTCGGCCTGCAGATGAAGATCGAGGTAAGGGCCGTAACTCCATTCGGCCCTCTCACCATTGCTGAACAGCGGCTTAGGCATCGGAAGCGGTTTGAATTCCGCGGCCAGACGAACGAGCTCGGGAGATGCCGGCTTGCTGTGAGCCATTTGCTCCAACCCTTGCCCCAAGGCGAATAAGGTGTCAAGAGACATCAGGCGCTGAGCTACCATGACCGAGCCGATTCGGTAAGAAAGGTCCTGCCTCACCGTTTCGCTCGCCGCGTCCGACAGGCTCGGGCCGGCGAGGAGCGCAATGATCTCTTCCTCAGAGACGCCGGACGCGCCGCCGGCCGAGCGTACGAGTTCGCTGAGCGAGCTTCTGGCTGCGCCGAAAAGCTGAACCCTTGTGCGGACGTGGGCAAACGGGCCCACCACGCGGTTCCAGGAGCGGTTCCAATCGGTCTGCGGAATTTCGCCCTGCCGCGCAAGAATCTGCCAGAGGCCAAGCTCCGCCTGATAGATACCCACCGCGTCAGCACGCGCGCTGGCCTCGTGGATCCGATCCAGGGAGTCCGCCACCCGGAAGAAATGGGTGATAGAGGCGTCGTTCAGATCCTGAAACTCGGAGAAGATGCCGTACTGATCCCCAAATTGCGTAGATTTGTCTGCCAGAAGACGCACGGTCTTCGGGCTTAACGGCCGGTCCGCAGGTCGGCGGGAATCGACGCTGCTGAGCACCAGAAAGAGTTTTAGCGGATTGTTTTTCGTGTTCACCCTGGAAAGCGCGAACATTGCTGCAATCAACTGGTCAGAACGCTTCCAGCCCCTTGCGCTTTCGGCCCATGTGCGGACGGAGCTCGCGTGGCTCTTACGCTCAGCGGCAAAAATCTGCTTCCATACCGCGAGATTTCCTGGAATGTGCGGATTCCCGTCAGGCATCATCTGAAGGCGGACGGCAAGAAGCACGAGCCCCGGGTCAGGCCGGAAGACGGGCCTCGCTGCGCCGGGCAGCGGGCTGCGTCCCCGCAGGGCCTTGTAAAAATAGCGCAATCGGGCGCCCCCGGTGAAGTAGGCTTGCTGAGAGGGGTCTGAGCGTGATAGGGCGCTAAAATACGCCGCCAGCCAGCCATCGTCCTTCGATATCAAATTCATGATGAACGCGCCAGGCGAGCTCGGGCTGGCTCCTACCAGGTGCTTCCAGGCGGAATCAGCCGCCGGGCCTCCGGGCACGATGACGCGTCCTGAACGGATGGTAATCGTGCCGCCGTAAAAGTCGAGCACGGGGGCGTACGGGATGAGCTTTTTCAGGCCTTCGGTTTGCTGCAGGTATTGCCGGGTGTCCGGGTCCATCCGCGCCAAAGCCCAGTAGAGACGGGCTAGAGTCGGGTCGTCCACGAGGGAGTCGATCACGTCGTGCGGCAGATCGCGGTACTTGCCCTTGCGCACCCGGCGTTTGCCTGTGTCCATCGCGGTCCAATCCTGCGCGCCGAACAAGACAGGCGCCTCCGAAGTGGAGACGGAATACTCGAAAGGCGTGTTTGCGCGGAGTGAATCTTCCAAGTTCGTCAAAGGGAAGCCGGAGTCAACGGTGAGAAACGCTTCCTTCGGGTTCGCGGTTTCGAGGGAAGTATCGGGGCCGCAGGGTGAACGAAGTTTGTAGCCAAGAACCTTCAGCAGCGGCTGAGCCGCATCGCAATTTGATACGCGGATGACGCCCTTCGGTCCGCCCAGGGCCAGCAGCGCTCTTGCGTGTTTGAGATACCCCTTCACGAGAATTAGATATTCGCTCGGCTGCGGCGTTTTACCGCTCCAGCCATAGCCTTCCATCACAACGTTGCGCGCCAGCAGGGGCAGCACTTGCTCGGGCGACACTTTCTGGCTGATGGCAACCATTCGCAGGAACGACCGGACAGGGCCCGGAATCGTTACGCTCGGCGCCGGGGAGGGGTCGACAGTTGGCTCGGCGCTCGACGCGCGGGGACCCGGAGCAGCCGTGGCGTGCCAGCATGGAACCAGGAGTAAGAAAAGCGTGGGCAGGGTGATCGACAGTCGAAGAGGAGATTTCATGGGCAAGGCCCCTCTTTCTGCTGGTGAAAAACCAACACAAAATGACTTGGCGAACCCTACCCGGTGTCCCGCGTGTTTCACGGTAGCCGCGGCCCGGACTCTGTCCTGGAGCCGGAATCGACCGAGCTCGCGCTCTCACTCAGGAACACGTATGACCGCGGCGCCCAATGTTGTAACGGCAGCCTCCGGCCGCCGGTTTTTCGGCGCTCAGAGAGCGCCGCTACAGTCTACACTCTGAGCCATGGGACCTTGGCCATCGGGCTACCGGGTAGCATCGCATACCACGCAGTCTACTCCAGAAAATCCGAATATTCCATAGCGTGGAAGAAAATAAATCGTGGAAGGCAGGTCCCCCATTTGCGTGCCTTATACTGACTGGCGTCGAGCGCCGCCTGGGCGCCTCTTTGCGACAAAGGGTCCCCAAAACCACCGCATTTTTAGTGCGAAGAGTGGCGGTTGGAAAGAATCGCCAGGGATGAACCCGCGGGCGGGCAACCCACGTCTGCGCTCCGTGCTGTGGTGCTTCTTATCGATGGAAATAGGAGGGTGTTTACGGCCGGAAGCCGGGAATATTCAGGCGCACGCGGTAGACACTGGTGGTGGCCGTGACGTAAAGAGTGCGCCCGTCGCGTCCGCCCCAGGCGAGATTGCCCACTCTCTCGGGAATGCGGATCGTGGCGAGGTGCTTTGCGGAGGGTGAAAAGATCCACACACCGCCGGGGCCGGCGCTATAAATATTCCCTTTGACGTCCAGCTTCATGCCGTCGGGCGCGCCGGGGGAGTGGTCGGACGTCGCGTCGTAGAAAACGACGCCATCCGCGAGCGTCCCGTCCGGCTTCACGCGATAGCGCATCCAAAGCTTTTGCGGCGCGGAATTATCCACGTAGAGGTATTTATAGTCTGGTGAAAATGCAATGCCGTTAGGTCGGGCAAGGTTTGAAATGAGAAGTTCGAGCTTGCTCCGGTCCGGAGGGGCGCCCGCCTTGTGCGAGACCGCGTCCAGAATGCGGTAGACGCCATTCACCCGCAGTTTTTTCAGTGAGTCGCGATCGCCTTGCGTGGGCAGACCATAGGGCGGGTCGGTGAAGTAAAGCGCTCCGTGCGGGCCGTAAACCAGGTCATTCGGGCTGTTCAGGGGTTTTCCTTCATACTCATCGGCGAGAATCGTCCGTGTGGCGTGCGGGTTGGGCGATTCAAGCCGCCACACGTCCCGCTGGGCGTGGCCTGCCACGGTGAGGCGGCCGCGCGGGTCGAGGGTCATCCCGTTCGAGCCGGACTCGGGGCCGGGATAGACCCCTTTGCCCAGGTATCCACTCGGCTGCATGAACGTGCTCACGCCTTTGCCCGGAACCCATCTTTCAATTCTGTTGTTTGGAATATCCGCAAAAAGGAGGTAGCCGGCGTGAATCCAGACGGGCCCTTCGGTCCATTTGAAGCCCGTCGTCACGCGCTCGATTTTGGCGTTTGCGGGCAGGATCCGGCTCGCAGCGGGATTGAACTTCTCGATCGAACCCATGCCTTGCGGCGATGCAAGCGTAGCGGCCATAAGAAATTGTACCAGAAACAGAATCGCGACTCTGGTTCGGTCCACGCGCGGAATTTTACAACGACCGAGGAAGCGAAGCAAATCCATAGGTAGCGATATAAGTCCGCGACGGTCAATTGCTGTGGCGGCAATTGTAGCGGCGGCCTGTGGCCGCCGGTCTCTACAGAGTCGAACGCCGCTTACTTTTGACCTCATGTTCAGCCATGCCGCCACAAGCTACGCGCGGGCGCCGGCCCTGATCGTACGGCATTCTTGTATGGAATGACCTGCGATGTCAAGGGCAAAGCCTGCGTTGTAAAAGCCGCCGCGCAGCGCGTGGCTGCTATACTAACCCGAACTCAAAATCTGCGTTGCGCCGGGATTGAAAACAGCCTTATGCTGCTCCGTGCGTTCAAACCCGAAGACCTCGAAACGCTCTACCAGATTGATTCGGCCTGTTTTCCGCCCGGGGTTTCGTATTCGATGGATGAGCTTCGGGCCTTCATCACGCACCACAACTCGAAGACGTGGGTTGCCGTGGAGGACGGAAAGTCCGCTGGGTTTCTTATTGCCCAGAAAGCGCCTTATCCATCCGTGCACATCATTACGATTGACGTGACGGAGGAAGCGCGCCGCCGCGGTGTGGGATCCGCCTTAATGGACGCCGCCGAGGAATGGGCCGAGCGGCAAGGCGCAAAGCAGCTGGCGCTCGAAACCGCCGAGGACAATCACGCGGCGCAGTCGTTTTATGCGAACAGGGGATACGCCAAGGTCGATAAACTTGAAGGCTATTACGATAACGGCGCGGCCGCATGGGTGATGATCAAGCGGCTGCCGTGAGGGGCGCGTGCCGGTAAAACTGAAGGCAAGACAATTCGTCATTATTGCGGTTGCCGCGGCCGTGGCGGCCGTTTCTCTTGTTATCGGGTTGAAGTATTTTTCGCACGCTTTTCCCGAAGCCACGCTGCATCTGCGCGTGAACCGCGCCGGTTCGGAGCGGATCGCCGAGGCCTTTCTGGCCTCCCGAGGCTTTCGCATCGCAGGCTATCAGCACGCCGCCGCGTTTCAATACGATGACATGACCAAGCTTTACCTCGAGCGCACCCAAGGCTTGGCTCGCATGGATCAGCTTACCCGTGGGCCGGTCCATTTGTGGCGTTGGACGCACCGCTGGTTCAGGCCGCAGCAGAAGGAAGAGTTCAGCGTTGACGTGACCCCGGAAGGACGCGTGGTGGGTTTCGACCATGAAATCCCCGAGGCCGCTCCCGGCGCGAACCTCGATCAGACCGAGGCGCGCGGCATCGCGGAATCCTTCTTCACCCGCGTGATGAAGCGCGATCTGGGCGATTTGGAATTTCTGGAAGCCGAACGCCTGAAGCGCCCCGCGCGCACCGACTACACGTTCACCTGGAAGCAAAAGAGGGTAAACCTTGGCGAGGGCAGCCTTCGCGTTGAAGTTGAGGTTGACGGCAACCAAGTGGCCGGCACGACCGAGTTCGTCAAGGTTCCCGAGACTTGGGTGCGCGGATATGAGAAAGTCCGCTCGCACAATGACGCCGCGCAGGAAGTCGATCAGGTCTTCTGGGTGCTGCTAAGCCTGGCGATGCTGATTATCCTGGTGCGGCGTTTGCGCGACCGCGACGTCAAACTTCGTCTCTCGGTTGCTCTGGGCGTGGTGGCGGCGGTTCTGGCGTTATTGAGCCAGATCAACAATTTCCCGCTGGCTAAATTTTCCTACAACACCACGCACTCCTTCTCCAGCTTCCTCGCCGGCTACACGTTGACGGCGATCCTCGGCGCCGTTGGGATCGGTGCGCTGATCTTTCTTATTGTCGCGTCTTCCGAGCCGGTTTACCGCGAAGCCTTTCCGGCGCATTTGTCATTCCGGCGGTATTTTAGCTGGCGCGGGCTGCGCACGCGCTCCTTCTTCATGGCGAACGTCGTGGGCATCGCGCTCACGTTTTTCTTTTTTGCTTATCAAACGGTTTTCTATCTTGCCGCAAACCACCTGGGCGCGTGGGCGCCTTCCGACATCCCGTTTTCAAACCAGCTCAACACTGCGATCCCATGGGTGGCGGTGCTCTTCACCGGCTTCTTTCCCGCCGTTTCGGAGGAAATGCAGTTCCGCGCCTTCGCCATTCCGTTTCTGCGCAAGGTCACGCGGTCGTGGCCGCTCGCGCTGATTCTGGCGGCGTTCAACTGGGGATTCCTCCATTCGGCGTATCCGAACCAGCCGTTCTTCATTCGCGGTGTTGAGGTGGGGGTGGGTGGCATCATCATCGGCGTCATCATGCTGCGCTTCGGAATCATCGCCACGCTCATGTGGCACTATTCGGTGGACGCGCTCTACACGGCTTTCCTGCTGCTGCGCTCCTCCAACCATTACCTGATGGTCTCCGGCGGATTGTGCGCCGGGATCATGCTCATCCCGCTCGCCGTCGCGCTCATCGCCTATCTGCGCACGGGAACGTTCGCCGAAGAAGGTCCGCTCACGAACGCGAGCGAGGGCTTCGCTCGCCCGCCGCACCCCGCGGCCGCGGCAGAAGTAGCACCGGTCGTGGCGTACCGTCCGTTTTCGAGGCGAAGGTTGTGGGCCGCGCTCGTCGTCATCGTCGTGTTTGCCGCGATCGGCTCCCTCCGGGTTTATCACCTGGGTGAAGGAATCAAGGTACGGACCACGCGGCGAGAGGCCACGCAAGCGGCGGAGCAATTCCTGGGCGCCCGCCACGTAAACGTGGCGTATGACCACACGGTGGCGTGGTTGGATAGAAACGTCGACGGCGCGGCCTTGCACTATTTTCTTCAGCGGCTCTCCGTCCGCCAGACCGGTCGCATCGTTCGCGAAGCCTCGGAGCCGCTGCTCTGGGCGGTGCGCTTTTACCGTCCCCTGCAACAAGAGGAACGCTTCGTTTACATCAATGCCCAGAACGGGAAGGTGTTTGACACGCAGCACGTGCTCGCCGAGACGGCGCCTGGCGCCTCGCTTTCCCCCGCGCAGGCGCTCGCTCTGGGTGAGCAATCGGTGACGGCGCACGGCTACAAGCTTTCTGACTTTGTGCTGCAGGACTCCGTGGCGCGGCGGCGCAAGGCCCGCGAGGACTATACACTGGTGTGGCAGGCCAAGCCGGGCGACCCGCGCAACGTGGGCGGCGCGCATTACCGCCTGACGGCAGAAATCGCCGGAAACGAGGTGGTGGCGTTTTCGCGCTCCTTCAAGCTGCCGGAAAAATGGGTGCGCGAGCAGGAAACGTCGCACCTCGTCAACGTATTGCTTCCTGGCGCGGCCATCCTGTTGGGTCTTGGCCTGATCGTGGGAGGGGTGTGGCTTCTTGTTCTCATGGTCAAGCAGGGCGCCGTGCGATGGATGGCGTCACTTAAAGTCGCGATCGCAACGGCCATCCTCCTGATGCTTTCCGAGCTAAACTCCATCCCGCTGCTGACGCGGGCGTATAACACCTCGATTGCGCTTTCCAATTTCCGGCTTCAACTCGGCGTTACGTACGCGGTCTTGGTGCTGATCGGCGGCGCACTCACGTGGCTGCTCTTGGCGCTCGCCACGAGCCTTTATCCGGATTCGTGGCAGGTGCTGCGCGCAGCCTCGCGGCGCGTGTGGCGGCGCGACGCGGCCGTGGCCGTCGCCGTGGCGCTCGCCGTGGGCGCCGGATTGGGTAAGCTTGGTGAGCTGTTTGCCAACCATTTTCACGCCTACGTCCCCGTCGGCTTTCCGGGCGCGCCGGCGGGTTTGGCGTCGTATTCGCCGGGCTTAGGAATCTTCTTCCAGGCCGCGGCCGCGGCGGTGGTTTCTGCGGCCGCGCTCGGTGCGGTGATTTATGGCGTAAAGCTGGGCTGGCGGCGCCGCGCCTGGTGGTTCTGGGTGGGCCTCGTTTTGCTGCTGGTCGCGCTGGTTCCGGCCGCCGCCCATACCGGCGCGGAATACTCGTTAGGATGGCTCATGCGAGTGGTCCCGCTGCTCGTGGCGGTCATCGTCCTGATCGTGTTCTTCCGGGATAACGTGCTGGCGTACGTGGCCGCCGCGTTCTGCGCCGTAACCATAGCGCCGATGGTGGGCCTGCTCTCGACACCGGTCTTTTCTTACCGGCTGAACGGCGTGTTGCTCGCCGTGCTAACGGCGATTGTGCTGGTCTGGATGCTGCTGCCGGGAAAGAAGGAACCACAATCGTCTGTGGAGGGGAGCCGTTGAGTTCGTGGTTTGAAGTGATCGGAGTGGTAAACGAAATCGAAACCGAAACCATCGCCTCCGGCCAATCCATCCGGGAGGTCGAACGGCTGCGGAAACACTATGGCGCCGGGCACTGGCGAAAACGGAAGGGAGTTGGAATGATTCGGCTGCGGGATGGTACCATACGGAAAGCGGAGTTGCACTGGTATGAGG
>JBOGJT010000315.1:0-3305 GCA_050745065.1 Terriglobia bacterium | reverse complement strand
GCCGCCGAAAGCACCGAAAAATTGTAGCGGCGGCGTCCGTGCCGCCGAAATCAGCGAGAGCGAAAGACCGGCGGCCAGAGGCCGCCGCTACAACACCACATCATTTATCCTATGGGTGCTCCTGTGGGCTTGGCGCCGGCCGAAGCGGCGCTGGCTGTCCGAGGCGCCGGATGCGCTGTGCCCAGCCAGCCGGCAGCGGCGCCGGAACCCGCACGCGGGCGTGGTGTTGATAGAGCCAGTTCGCCAAGGCGTAGCACAACGGCGCCAGGATGAATCCGGCGATACAATCCACGGCGTAGTGGTAGCGGAGGTAGACGGTCGACAGCCAAAGGCTCAGGATCACCGGCGATAAAATCCAGAACATCGTCTTCGAGTTGCGCCACGCGTAGAGCCACACCAGAAACGAGATGCCCACGTGCAGGCTGGGAAAACAGTCGCGCTGAACGCGGGCGAGATCCATAAATTCGATCTGGCGGTTAAAGATGGCTAGCGGCTGCGTCAGCGGCACGGTGTAAACGCTGTGCAGCGTGTACATGGGCCCGATGGCGGGCACAATCAGATAACCGAGAACGCCAAAAAAGGTGATCACCACCAAGCCGCACGTCATTTCCCGGAACCGGGCGCGAGGGCGGAAAAGGTAAATGAAGCAGGCAACGATGGGGGCGGCGTATAGATGGAACGAGTAGGCAAACTCCATCCACGAAGTAAGCCGCGGGCTGACGATCCGCTCGATCCAGACGCTGGGCTCGACACCGAACAACCATTTGTCCCACCCGAGAAGCATCGCATCACGGTCGTGCGCCTGAATCAGGAGGGTGGCCTTGCCCCAAAGGGCATAGTACATGAGCACAATCACCAGGAGCGGGAACCAGTCGCGGATGACTCGCCAGCAGAGGCAGGGAAGGGTGGTTTCGCCCTCATCACGCTCGTCGCGCGTGTTCCGGCCCGCGATGAAATGGTTCGCCGCCTCCTTAGCCAGGATCAGCACGATGGCGGGAATCACGACCATCACGTCTGAAGGGTCCAGCCGCTGCCCGCGCAGCCCTCGGAACAAGACTTCAAGGGCAAGAATGATCAGAAAAAAAAGCAGTGCGACGGCGTCTTCCAGGCGAAACCAGAGATTCAGCGTATTTTCGCTGGGGTTGTTGGGCATAGAGCGTGTGCATGCCGCAAACCAAAGCAGATTCTTCGCGGAGTTTACCGTGAGCCTCTTCGCTTCGCTCAGAGCGATTCGAAGAGGCACGAATCGGCTCAGAATGACCTGTCACCCTGAGCGTAGCGAAGGGTCTGGTCGATTCATCGCGGGCTGACAAGAGGTTCGAGTTTAGTAGTACAGACCGTGCGCTGACCTCCGCAACAGCGCCGCATTACGAGCTTAGCAGAAGCGCGCCGCACCGGTGAGAGATACGATGCACACGAGACAATTGATCTTTCAAACGGCGGGACTTACTGCAAGAGGCGAAGATCGATTTTACTCTCAGGCCCTACCGTCGTTTTTCCATCGGTGCTGAGCACGTAAGGAGCGCCCGAGGGATCGCGCGGCGTGCTGGCTAGCAATCCGGCCGCAATCACATCCTGGAAGGAGCGTGCGGCGCGGCCCTCGCGCGCCTGATACGCGGAAAGAATACCATCGAGCGTCTGCATTTCCTGCCCGGCCTTTAGCGCCGCCAGATGTTCGAGGGCGCTTTTTTTGACCGCATCATTCTTCGCCGTTCGATAGACCTGGCTCCAGAGAACCTGGGAGGTGCGATTCTCTCCGCCCTTTGCCGCCACCGTGGCAGCCAACGTCTTCATCCAGATTTCCGCGCCGGGCCGTTCGCTGCCAGTTTTAAAGATTCTTGCGGCGGCGGAGTAATCGTGCAGATCCCAATATTCAATAAATCCCAAGTCTTGCCACAAACGCCAATAGTTAGGGTTCGCCACGATGCCGCGCCGTAATAGCTGCATAGCTTCTTCGGGACGTCCGGCGCCCGCGGGGGGCTTTTCCGCCAGGAATATGGCGCCGAAACGGTAGGCCACCAGGAGGTGCGGATCAAGCGTGGTGGTGAGGCGAAGCAGCGGACCGAGCAGGCCAAAGTTGGCGTTCCGCTCGAGGCGGCGGGCGCCAAAGTATTGAATGGCGCGCGTCCAATAGATGTCCGCCAGCAGCCCCTCGTAGCCCAGACTCAGGCGCCGCAGCCAAACGCCGGATGAAACATAGAGCGTCTCGGGATATGCCCCACCAGCCCGGCTGGCGGCCCTGTCCATATGAACGCGCAGCAGCGCCTGCGAAATGAGCGCCGCGACGAGAAGTATTCCCAGGGTAATCTTCCAGGCGCGCCCGGCAGCTTTTACCGATCCGCGCGCCGCCACCGCCAGTGCTTCGTCCCCGTTCATTGCAGCTCACGCTCCTCGAAGATCAGGACGGTTGCCCCCACCAGGATCGCCGCATAGAGCAAGGCATAGAGCGAGTTCGAAACCAGCAAATACCCCGGCGCAAAATGGCCGTGCGCCACCTGCGCGATCACGTTAAAATTCCGGAAGTTGGGCAGCACGTAATAAAGGAACTCCGTGACGTGGCGAATCGCCGAGCTGCCGGACTCGAGCCCGAACCAGCGGATATCCGTAAGGAGATTGCCGATCACAAACACGCAGAACGTGAACACAGCGGCAAGCGTGGGCGTTGAGATGCAGGAGAAGAACATCGCCACGCCCACCACCAACGCCAGTTCAAGGAGAATGAAATAGATGGCCTCAAGCGGCGCGAGGTCCTCGCGCCCAAGCGCGCGGCTCAGGTAAAACAGCGCCAGGTAAAATCCCGCACCCATGATCGCCGTGTTCACCACCAGCGTCAGCAGCAATCCGAGATATTTTCCGAGGATGAATTCCCACCGTGCCACCGGCTTCGACAGCACGTTATACAGTGTTCGCCGCTCGATTTCGCGCCACACCAGGCTGATGCCAAGAAAAATGGCGATGAGCACGCCGAAGACGTCGATCGCTCCCAGCCCCAGATTAACGAGAATAATTCGCTGGATGCCCACCGAGATCTCTCCGAACAAGACCGCGGCCGCGATCAGCAGAATGGCAAACACGATTAGGTTGTAAAGTACCTTATCGCGCACGGATTGCTTGAACACGTGCAACGCGATAGTGGAAATGCGTTGGATCATAAGTTGTAGTGGCGGCGTCCCAGCCGCCGATTGTTCACACCCTCGCGAAAGCGAGGGTCCATCGTGTGGATTCCCGCTTTCGCGGGAATGACAGCGCTGTAGCGGCGGCCTCTGGCCGCCGGTCTTTACTAATAAAATCCGGCGGCCAGAGGC
>JBOGJT010000314.1:0-5834 GCA_050745065.1 Terriglobia bacterium | reverse complement strand
CAGGGCAGGTCGGAATAACGACGAGCGGTGGCGAGCCGCACGACCGCGAATGCCTCCGGCGCGAGTTTCGCTTTTGCGGAAACGGCAAGGACGAGGACGGTACCTTGGATCGCCGGGTGGCGCCGCCCGGCAGCACGGCGGCGCCACAATGGTCATGCTCACGCGCGGCCTGAGGCGTTGTCCGCGCCAATGTAGCCCTCGCGCTCGAGATAGAGAAATATTTCCTGCGCCGCTTCCTCAGGAGTCAACTCGCTGGTATCCAACGTGACCGATGGGTTCTCGGGCGGCTCGTAGGGGTCGCTGATGCCGCTGAATTGTTGCAGCTCGCCGGCACGCGCCTTCGCATAGAGTCCCTTTCGATCTCGGGCCTCGCAAACCTCGAGAGGGGTTGACAGGTGCACCAAAACGAAACCGCCGAAGGGCTGCACCTGCGACCTCGCATCCTTCCGAACGGCGTCGTGCGGGGCGGTAGGCGCGCAGATGGCGATGCCGCCATTCTTTGTGATTTCCGCCGCAACAAAAGCAATGCGCCGGATGTTGGCGTCTTGGTGCTCGCGGGAAAAGTCGAGGTCAGGGGAAAGGCGCTTTTGTATGATGTCGCCATCGAGCAGGGTCACAGGCCGGCCGCCGAGCTCGAGAAATTTCACCCGCAAGACATTTGCGATGGTTGACTTGCCCGAGCAGGTGAGCCCAGTGAAGAACACGGTAAATCCTTGGCGGCGCCGAGGGGGATAGCTCTTTTGCAGCTCGCGCGCGACTTCGGGAAACGTGAACCACGATGGCAGATCCCGCCCTTCGGCGAGACGCTTCCGCAGCTCGGTGCCGGAGATATTCAGGACGCGCGCTCCGGGCGGAACTTCCGGCTCCGGCACGTACTTGTCCTCGTCCTCGAGATAAACCAGCATCTGGAACGGCACCATGGCCACTCCCAGCTCCTGCTGGTGGGAGCGCAGAAGTTCCTGGGCGTCATATGGTCCATAGAAGGGTTTCCCGTCGTGGTCTTTGCCGGGCCCGGCGTGGTCCCGCCCGACGACGAAATGCGTGCAGCCATGGTTCTTGCGGATGATCGCGTGCCAAACGGCCTCGCGCGGTCCGCCCATACGCATGGCCAGGGGAAGCAATGCCAGACGCACGGTGTCTTTCGGGTACATGGGCAGCATCGCTTGATAGCAGCGCACGCGGATGTAATATTCCACGTCGCCCGGCCGGGTCATTCCAACGGAAGGATGAATCAAAAGGTTGGCTCCCACCTGCTTCGCGGCCCGCATCGTCAGTTCCTGGTGCGCCCGATGCATCGGATTGCGGGTTTGAAAAGCAACCACGTTCCTCCATCCCAGGCGAATGAACTCGG
Source organism: Terriglobia bacterium (assembly GCA_050745065.1). GTDB lineage: Bacteria > Acidobacteriota > Terriglobia > UBA7540 > UBA7540 > RH2-MAG17b. The sequence continues at coordinate 4,483 of JBOGJT010000314.1, read as the reverse complement.
CGCGAAGTTCGGCCGGGGTCAGGCGCAGCGAGCGGAAATCGTAGTGCGATGGAAGGCGAAGTCCTTCGAGGCGGCCGCCCACGCTCCACGGGTTCGCCTGCTGCAACACGTAGGCTGCGCCCGCGTGGGCCGTGCTCGTGGTGTTAAACACGGCCTGCGCTTCCGCGTCACGATCCGTTTTCCAAACATCTTCAACCTCGAGCAAAGCTAATACGGCGCCTTCGGGATCGCGCAGCGCCACCTTCTGGTGCGGCGCAAGTTTCCGCGCAAATTCTTCGGTCACATCCAGCGTAACGGGCATCGGCCAAAGCACACGGCTCTTCAAGCGCATCTCGTGGCACACGCCGTCATAGTCCGCACGCGTCATAAATCCCTGCAGCGGCGAAAATCCGCCTGTGAGCAGCAACTCGAGGTCGCAAAGCTGGCGGGGTGTAAGATCCCACGATGGCCATTGGCTCGATTTCGCCTTGATTTCCGCGGACCTCTCCGGGTTCGCCACTAAATTAACTAGCGTGCCTCCGTGCGGCGCAATAAGGTGATCACTCATGCATCTGTCTCCTGGACGATTGGGTTTTAGGCATCCGCGCTCTCCAGCGGAAAAGCGCCAGATCCCGCGGACGTTCCTTTTAGCGAGGATTACACGCTACGGCAACGTCAATAACTCATTCTAGCAGCCGCGTTCGGGCAGCGGCATGCTGGCGCTTCCGGCGGTTTCGGGGCGGGCTTTGCGCGTCGCTGCAGAAAATGACGACCCTCTATCATGTAATCCTGAATCACGCAGATTGACAAGGGGCCCGATCGTAGCGAGCGGCGGCCTTGACTGCGCGTCCTAACCGGCTTAACCTGAAATTGCGTGGGGGCGTAATGGTTTCGACGGGAGCCGCCGCGATTGGAAGGCATGTCGGGGGCCACACCACCCGAAATCGGCGTGGAACAACACAACTGCCAACAACACGCAGTTTGCACTCGCTGCCTAATTAGGCGGCGCGTCTACCTCGTCCGGCCCGCCGGGCGGGGCAAGATGCCGATTTAGCGGGCTTGGCTCGGTGCTTCCCGTCTGAAAGTGCTGAGCGAGACTCTTCCGGGCGACCGGAAGGGAATCAGACTAGCGGGTGGTTCGTTCTCTCCTGTTCCTGAGAGCCATCGGCGAAATCGGTGAGTGAGCAGGATACGCATGTAGTCTTCCAGTTGCAAGGCTTTTCGGACGGGGGTTCGACTCCCCCCGCCTCCACCAATCTTTCTTATTGATTCTCGATGAATTACGCAATCGTCTTTTTCCTTGTATCCGCCACGTACTATTCGCGATGAGAGGCTTTCATCTCTCCACGGCCAAAGCTCCCAGGCGCGGAGTTTTCGACCGGATCAGCGCGTTAGTCGGCCAGTGCAAGCTCCCTCTCGACCAGTTCTTTGTGAGTCTGCGCGAATCTGGCCTTTGTCTCAATGCCGAGCCGCCCGGCGTAGTGGAGCAGCTTGTCAACGGTCTTGTTGGCGATCTTCCCGTTGAGCAGTTCACTCACACGCGGCTGAGGCTCTCCGAGGATTACTTGTAGTTCCTTCTGTGAATACTTTTGGGCGTACTTCAGGATCGCCTGATACAACTCGGCCTTGAACTTCAGCGTCGTTGCCTGTTCCGGTGAAAAGCCAAGATCATCCAGCACGTTCCCATACGTCACATGGGTCGGTTTGCTAGCCGCGCTTTTCATGTCGCTTCTCCTCTGCCAAACGCGCCTTCACAGCTTTGAGCCGCTGCTTCGCCGTCTCGAACTCCCTTTTTGACATTTCCCGGCTCTTTTTCTCGAAGCAGTGAAGGACGTAAATCACATCGTCCATTCGCGAAAGGTAAATGACGCGATACCAAGCCCTTTTATCTTGGTCTCGCAGTTCAAAGACGCCCGTGCCAATCGAAGGCAACGGCCTGTAATCACTTGGCTTCTCGCCTTGTTGCAATCGCCAAAGTTCAAATCCGAAGTTCTGTCTCGTGGCCTCTGGGAAGGCCTGGAGAATTTCCCGAGAGTCACCCTCCCAAACAACGGATGCGTATTTCTTGGGCCATTCGCCTTCGCCGATCACGAGAGTGACTATAGCACGAAAGCCACGCCTGAATATACGATTAAATGTATGTCTTTGTCCAGGGAAAAAGCTAACTTTCAGCTCGCTGGCTGGCAGGTTGGAGGTGACCTTTGGATTTGATTCGTGGCAAACCGTGATCGGCAACATTGAATCAAAGATCAGGGACAAGCAGAAATTACCCAGGGGTCAGGCGAAGAGGGAAGAGTTGGAGTTTTATTCGCAGGCTGCGAAAGGATTTACGTATTTCTAAGGACGCTTGGCGCAATCACGTTATGCACGGCAAAAGAAACTACGACGAAGCGGATTCCAAGAGGGTGTTGGATCACGTCGGATACTTCATGCAGCAATTGGCACCGAGAGTTATCGGACAATAAGCTATCAACTTCCAGGCCGCCAAGACGTGGGCAACATGTCAAGAATAACCGGAGCTACTTACCCCTTGAGGTGTCGATTAGAACAGTAGTCACAGGTATAAATTATTTTGGGGCCATTACGACCCCGAACCTTCATATGAACAAGTTTGCCATCCACGTCGTAGCAAATCGTACAGAACGGGCCGTCGGAAGACCCGTCTTCCTGTATGAGGTAGTAGTTCTCTACCCGATGCTCTAGCTTGCCTTTGGTCTCGATTGTCTTTTTGAGTTCTTTGTTCTCGCTTCGCAGCGCGATGTTTTCTTCAACTAACTGCACGATGTCGGAATGAAGGTTCAGCACACGCTGGTAGAGCCCAAGGTTATGAATTTCTTCAATAGCTTTGGAGACTTCCCTTACATTGTCTAGTATTCCCATCTTAACCCTCTTTGCCAAAAGAGTACCAGAGTGGCAAAGAAAAAGGGATATTTCATTTGGCGTGTCTTAGCTGGCTGGCGCGGACCCTCCGAGGTCTGCGATTCAGGAAACTGGGCAGGGTGCGAAAACACAAGCTAATACGTTGTAGAAGTTCGCCGCTGGATGGCGGTGACAAGAACGCGCCTGTTGTTGAAATCTAAATCGAAGAAAATACGCCAATCGCCGGCGCGCCGCCGGAAGCCCTGATGAGATCCCTTGAGTTTGCGAAGGTCGCCCTGGAAGGGATTTAGCTCCATCTCGTCGAGCGCTGTCCGGATACGCTCCCGGTCGCGCGACGGAAGGAGATCAAGAGACTTTCGCGCGTGTCCGGCGAGGGCGACGAGCCACAGCTTCTTCTCTTCGGAGTTCATCAAGGCTCAGGTAGTCACCGTGCGCGAAATCTGCTCTGCCGCGACGAATGGCTCGTAACTCGGCCGGAGTGGCGGTCTCGTTGGAAAATCGCCGGATGGCAATATAGATACGCAACGCTTCACGAACGAGCTCGGACCGGGTCCGATGTTCCGCCCGCATGGTCGCCTCAACCTGCTTCACCATTTCCGGCGGAAGTGAAATTGTGAGAGTCTGACGAGTTCTCATAGTATAAGTCCGGTGTTACCAGGTAACACCCCCTTGATTTAGCAGGATGCTGAAAAAGTTTGAAACATGTCATTCTGAGGAACCGAAGGCGACGAAGAATCGCGGAAGTTTTTGATTCAAAGCAAGAGCAGATTCTTGGCTTCGCTCAGAATGACAGCGAACAAGGTTTTTTCAGCAACCTGCTAGATTAGCATAGCAAGACGTCGGGCAAACACCATTTTCTCGCTCGCGTCGCACATCCGGGACATAATTGTGTGGCGCTTCATGGCTCGCTTTCCACCACCTTGCGGCACAGCTTGATCAGCCGGGAATGGGGTATTTGACCACTTTCCGGCAGCATGACGATTTCCCCGGCGCGGAAGCTGCTGTAGTACCACCTCGCGAGCAAACTGAGATGTTCCCAGGGCGGAAGTGCGATCCGTTCCGGCCCACCATCCGACGTGCTGGGGCGCACAGGCGCAGCAAGCGAAGCCAGCAAATCCTGAATCTGTTGGTCGAGCGATACCGGGGTGGAAACGTTTTCCGCCAGCGAAAGCGAAGCGGGCCCGCGCAACGCTCCCGCCGCAACGCGAAAAAAAACCACACTTTTCGCCGCCGCGCCGCGCAGCACCAGCACCGCGTTCAGCCGAGACACTGCCCGCACCAGCGGAGGGCGCAGCCGCGACACTTCTTTGATCTTCTCGAGTTTGCGATGGGCGCGCGCGGCGCGCTCAAACTCCAGGTGCGCGGACGCCTCAGCGCGCTCAGTCTCAAGCTCGCGATCGAGCGCCTCCCCGCTCGAATCCAGAAACGCGACAACGCGGTGGGTCTCCTCCGCATACTCTTCGTCCGTGCATCCCTGGAAACATGGCGCCAGGCACATTTTCATCTGAGAATAAATACAGCCGGGATGAGACGGGTCGGGATCGAGGTTCGGGACGCAGCGGCGGAGCTTGAACAAATCCAGAAACTCACCGGTGAATCGCTCCGCCGTGGCTCTCGACGGGAA
>JBOGJT010000313.1:0-2623 GCA_050745065.1 Terriglobia bacterium | reverse complement strand
GCTTGCAGCGCCCGCCAATGTAGGGCGCGGCAAGCAGCGCCCCTACACCCTATTTTCGTCCTTTGCGGATGTCGCAGAGCGACATCAAAACTTCTCGGAATGACAGCCAGAAGGAATCTTTCAGCGTCGTGCTAATCGTCGTCCGGCCGGAACCGCGAAATAATCCGCTCGCGCACCTGGCAGGAGAGGGAATCGACATCGTCGAGCGTTAAGCCTGCCGTCGGGATGGCTAGGTGAAACACAATTTCAACCGTTCCCGGCCGTACGTGCAGGGAGTCCGGTTTAAGCACCGCGCGGCTGCCGCTGATGGTGACGGGCACCACGGGCACGCCCGCCTTGATCGCAAGATAAAAAGAGCCTCTCTTGAACGGACCCATGCTGCCATCCTCGCGATTGCGGTGGCCCTCCGCGAAAAGCACCACCGGGCGGCCGGCGCGGATGCGTTCCGCGGCCTGTTCCAGGCTCTTTACGGCTTTATGAGGCCGGTCGCGCTCGACAGGAATATGACCGGAGCGCCACAGATGCCAGCCGAGAAACGGCACATCAAACAGGGACCGCTTGGCGACGAACCGGAATTCCACCGGAAGGCACGCAAACAAGATCGGGATATCCATCGCGCTCGGGTGATTCGCGCAGAAGATGGCAGCAGTTTTTTCGGGGACGTTTTCGAGGCCCTCCACGTTCAGGCGAATGCGGCTGGTGAAAAGGATCAGGCGCGACCAGACGCGCGCGCACCCATGCTGCCAGCGGCCGTTGGAATCAAAGAGCGATCCAATCAGAGATGCGGCTCCGCAGACACAGGTGTATAGATAGATCAGCGGGTCGGTGAAAAGCAGCGCGCGGAGCAGGCTGAAGAAGTCGCCGGCTCGAGCGCCAACTGATATTGGACGAGGCATGAAGCGCAAATCCGTCAAATGGGCTGCACGCTCACCGCCCCGGCTGGACAGCGTTCGAGCGCGAGCCGGCCTTCCTGCCACACCTGGAGAATCGCCCCCACCAGGAACAAGGATCCTGCCACGAGGATGACGTCTTCTGCGGCGCTGGCTTCCAGCGCTTCCTCCAGCGCGCGCCGCGGCTCGGATTCGATCATCACGCGTTCCGGTTGGGTCCGCGCGCGCCGCAGAATTTCGTCCGGCGCCGCGGTGCGGGCGGCGTTGGGGCGAGTGAGGTAAACCTCCTGGGCGACGGGGAATAATGCTTCCGCGATCTCCTCAATTGCCTTGTCGCGCATGGAGCCGTAAACCAGCCTCACCCGGCGCCCGCTGAGCTGCTCGCGCACAAACCGGGCTAGCTCGCGTGCCGCGGCGGGGTTGTGCGCTCCATCCAGCAGGACGAGCGGCTGATGATGGATCGTTTGCAGCCGTCCAGGCCAGCGCGCGCTTTGTAAGCCCTCCTCAATGGCATGAGGCGGGATCGAGACGCCCTGCCGCTGAAGCGCCTGCGCCGCCGCAATGGCGGCAATCGCGTTACGTATCTGGAAGCCACCTGCCAGCGAAAGCGCGAGGCCAGAATAACGCGTGCCGCTCAGCTCAAGGTCAAACGTAAAGCGTCCCTCACGTGCCTCTACCTTTGAGACGCGCGCAGCGCCGGGGAGATCCAAAAAATCACAGCCGAGATCTTCACATCGGCGGCGAATGACTTCCGCTGGCCCGCCGGACTCGCAGCCCGAAATCACAGGGCGGCCCGGCTTAATGACGCCGGCCTTTTCGAGCGCAATGGCCTCGACCGTCGAGCCGAGAAACTGTTCGTGATCGAGCGCAACGTTGGTGATGACAGAAACGAGAGGCTCTGTGACATTCGTTGCGTCGAGACGCCCGCCCATGCCCACTTCGAGCACGGCGATCTCTACCCTGGTACGGGCAAAATGCACGAATGCGGTGGCGGTGAGATATTCGAAATAACTTGGGTGACGCGCCATCTCGCCCCGGCGGGTGAGGTCAACGGCAGCCTGATGCACAGCGGTGAAATCGGCGGCGAAATCCTCATCGGTGATCTCATGCCCTGCGGCGCGAATTCTTTCATTCACCCGAACCAGGTGCGGCGACGTGTAAAGGCCGGTGCGCAGGCCGGACCGCTCCAGAATCGACGCCAGCATGGAGCAGGTCGATCCTTTTCCGTTTGTCCCGGCTACGATCACCGTGGGAACACCGAGATGCGGGCTCGAGAGCGCGGCCAGCACGCGCCGAATGGTCTGAAGATCAAACCTGATGCCCCGCAACTCCTGGCCGAGTCCCGCGAGCTCATCCATGCAACTGGCGTAATTCATGCGTTCGAACTTCGTCTGAAGAATTTGGTTTGTAACCCTGGTCAAGCATGAGCACGGGGGTGGCGCAGACATCCCTGTAGTTGGGATGTCTGCGGCTTTCACGGACCGCTCACAGATCAAATTTCAGGTGCGAGCTTCTACATATCGCAGACATGCCGAACGACGGCATGTCTGCGCCATCCACGAGCGTTGGGAAAAGGACGTCAGGGTTGGGTTTCGGCGGCCGCCGGCTCCCGTGCGGCCAGCAAACTCAGCACTCGCGCGAGGTAGCCGCGCAGCTCCTTGCGCGGAACGATCGCATCCAGCATTCCGTGCTCCAGCAGGAATTCGGATTGCTGGAAGCCCTCCGGAAGCTTC
>JBOGJT010000312.1:0-10356 GCA_050745065.1 Terriglobia bacterium | reverse complement strand
GAGGCACCATCCCTATCGTTCCTCAAAGGAGTTCCATAGGGCGGAAAAACTCGACGATCGAGACGAAGATCTAAGTGGGAGGCCGAACCTTCCGGACACGACTACCGCGTAGCGGTTTAGTCCAATTCAATTTCTCATCCCGTTTCCTGGGGCTCCAGGCATTCATGTCGTAGAAACGACTTTGCCAGACCCGTGGCGTGCACGATCATAAACCGCAGGCGCTAAGGCAACGCGCGTTAGCATACGCTGGCGCCAGGGTGCGTGCGGATTGCCTTGCAGATTTCTGAGGACGCACCTGGCGGTGCGCTGCTTGAGCCTTCGGACAATCCGCGAAGGGTGAGCCTTTTCCGATGGCCGGACCAGAAGGTGAAAATGTTCGGGCATCGGGACGTAGCCGATGGTTCGGAATTCGAGCTCACCCCGCAAGGTATCAAGAGCAACGATGAAGGAACGGCGGAAACGGTCGGAAACAAACGGACGTGCACGGCGGTAGGTGCTGGCGGTTCAGTCCATAATGGTGCGTCTGGCGAAGCATTCCGGAATTGCAGCCTAACAGTTCGCAGACATGGCAAAATGCGCCATATCTGCGCCACCCGCGTTGCCCGTGTCCATAGCGGGTCACATTTTAGTTTGCGCGATACGGAACCTTTGACGGTGACATCCGCCGGTGGGATAATAGACGTAGACACGGACTGGCGATGAACCAGGGCGCGCCGAGGAGGTTACGCGGTGGCTCTGAGTGCTGACGATAGCGATATTCCATTTCGCTCCTGCAGGATATTGGGGGGGAGCGGGATTCATTTCGGGTTTCATAACGGATGGGCGCCGCGCCGGGAAGCGTTCAACATCCGCGCGTGCTCGTTCACTTCCTGTAGCAACTTTTCCACACAAATAATTTTTAACGGGTCGAAACAAGACTCTCGCTCCCGCTGCGCGCTTGCGGTGGACGCACTGCGGAGCGCCATAAGTCAGCGATGGGCGTTTGTTGCAGCCGCGCTCTCTGGGCGCCGCAATGAAAGCGGTGAGAGTCTGCCGCTACCGGGTCGATCGCCGCTGACGTACGACGTCATGAATAGAAGCCCTCCTGCCGAGCGCAGCCTGAACGCCGGAGCTGCGTCCATCGACACTCTTGGGCGCGTCCCAGGCGGGTAACTCCACGGGGTAATGACACCCTATCTCAATGTTTGGAGGAGGTTATCATGATCGGAATGCATTTCACCGCGTTTTTGACGTTGTTGGTTATCAGTTTAATCGCAGCCCTTATCGTTCACTATGCCATTGGCTACCGGTTTCTGAGAGGGATCGATGGCTTCTTCAGCAAGTGGATTTTGGGCTGGATTCTGGCTTGGCTTGGATCACCGGTTCTGGGCCATTGGTTCGCTGGCGTCAGCATTTCCAGCGTATACATTATTCCGGGGTTCATCGGGGCCTTCATCGGGGCCTTTGCAGTGACTGCGCTTTGGAAGGCGAAGGCGCGAGCCAGAAGTTACTCGACGCAAGTGGAACCGATTGAACACCGGCACGAAGCTGCCTAAATTGCCTTGCGAGGAGGGGAAAGCCCCTCCTCGCAGAAGGCATCCTTGCGGACCGGGCGTTGCCGCGGCTGGCCTGTGATCGCGTATTCGTAAATGTCTTCGGGTTGACGGTCAGAGGCCGCCGCTTCAGCGCAAAAACAACTGATCAAAATGCGCGCGATCGGCGTGCGACGCGGCCTGAAACAGCCGGGTGATCCGACGCGCGTATTTTTTTGCGCTCTGCGCGGTGCTCCACCCAGGTTGTTTTATAACCGATGCCCAGCACCACGGCGAAAACTAGCGCATTGGCCGGAATGTGCAGGTTGAAGTCCGTTACGCTGTGGCAGAGCAGGGCCACGACGCCGCCGATGCAGCCGAGGGTGACAGCAGGACGGTAGCGTCGCGCATCAGTCACGAATGAATGGATCATCAGGCCTAACAGAACGAGAATGGGCACGAAAAGAAGAAGCACACCGGGCCACCCCGTCTCCGACAGGAACTCAAGATAATCGTTATGGGCGTGGGTAAAGTGGTAAGTGAACATGTACGTCTGCACGTGAGGAAACGCGTACCGGAAAGTTCCGAGCCCGGTACCCGTGAGCGGGTGATGGCGAATGATCTCCAGAGTGGCCTTCCATGTGGGAAGCCTGCCCTCCGACTCAATGCTTTGCGAGCCTACTCCTCGAAGGGCCTCAAAGCGGGCAAGGACTGGATTCAACCCAATCCAAATTCCGTAGATCACGGCGATGAGAACAAAGGACGCAAGGCCCAGGAACCACGCCTTGCGCCGGGTTTTAACCTGCGAGAGAAACCCGATCACAATAATGGCGAAGAACGAGGAAAGGATCCCGCCGCGAGACCGGGAAAAGATCACCGCCACGACGCAGACGACCAGCAAGAAAGCGTATATCAGCGATTGGATGCCAGCGGCGCTCGCCGTCGCCGGGTCAACTCGTGCGGGTCCGCGGCGGTGGCCGTCCTGCCAGATCTGGAAATAGTAGAAGGCTGTGGCGAGCATGAACGGAAACGTAAGCTCAAGAAACCCGGCGAAATGGTTGTGATTGATAAACGTCCCCGTCGCCATGCCAAGGTAAAACACCTTCTTGTACGTGAATATCTTCTGCCAGTCTGCAAGGTATTGGACAATGCCGTAGGCAGCTTCGAAGAGGCCAAGGACGATCAGCACCTTAACCAGAAGACTTTTTTTCTGGCGGGAGTCGAAGACGTACGCCGCAAGCGCAAAGGCTCCGAGATAGGCCAGGAACTTTAGCAGGTGCTGAAGCGTGGCGTGGGGATAAATGCTCAGTGTCAAGCCGTGGCCCAGGCGGTGCTGCAGGCTTGAGAGTCCCGCCGGAAGTACGCGGGCCGGGTCGAGGGCGGAGACCCAGCCCTGCGGAAGCGGAATCAGTTGAATGACGACGAGAAGAACGAAGAGGAGAGTCCAGAGCGGGACGTGAAGTTGAATGCGGCCGCGCCGGGCATGCGCAATCAACAACGCCACGACGAGCGCGTAAATAACAATTTCCATCACGGAATAAGCGAACGGCTGAACGCCGCCGAATGCGAGCGTTGTCGCGATCACCGTGAGAGCGAGGATAATTTCAACAGTTCGTTGCATAAGCTCGTTGCATAGCTCGGTAAAGCCGTCCGCCAACCCGGATTTCCCACTACGTAGGACCACGGCAGCCGGAGAGCGGCAGGCAAACCATTAATTTTAACCCGCGCCTGCGGCAGCGTTGAACCCTGCGTTCCCATTCAAGCCCCCAAGCGGGTGAGAAGTCCTGGCTAAAGCACGCTTCAAACACACCGCGCGTGCGAATCTCCGGGGGGTCAGCAGAAGGAGCGGCGATTGTGTAAGCCTATGATCCTAACAGGAATGGCGCCGTTTGGCACGCGCCGCGGCGAGTTTGGCGCGCCATGTCGCAGCGCAAAGCCGCCTCCACGTCAAACCGCAGCGCAATGGCTTCGGCTTGCGCGGCCCGTCATGCGCCGCCAAGGATAAACTCCGCCGCGGCTTTGAGGCTGGGCACAATGGCCCGGGGCGGCGCAACCCAATCTTTAACCCAGCCGGACGGATTCGGATTTACCATAATCGCCGGACATCCCACGCGCCGGGCTGCAACCAGGTCGCTCCCGGAGTCTCCCACCAGATACGTCTCGGCGAAACTGAAATGAAACTCGCGCTGCGCGTCGAGCAGGAGGCCGGGCCGCGGCTTGCGGCATCGGCACCGGTCCTGCTTGCGATGAGTGCAGTAATAGACCTTCTGGATGCGCCCTCCCGCCGCCTCCACGCGCTTAACGAACCGCTCCGTGATCTGCTTCAGCCGCGTGGCCGTCAGCAGACCCTTTCCCACTCCAGCCTGGTTCGAAACCACAAGAGGCAGAACCCCTGCGGAATTGAACAAGCGCAGCGCGTCAAGGGCCTCTGGAAGAAAGACAAACCGGTTCCACGATGTCACGTATCCATTGTGAATTTTCCGGTTGATCACGCCGTCGCGGTCGAGCAGAACAAAACGGGGCATCAAAAATGGTCTCCCGCCGGCCGGAAGGCGCCTCACGAATTGCGCGCGACCACCGCAGCCTCGCCGGCCGCGGAAGGCCATTCGCGGAGAGCTTGCGCGTAATTTTCGTGGGTTCCGATATCGAGCAAATAGCCTTCCAGAACCCGGCCCCACATAACGCCGGCAAGCTTCGGCATGACGTCCCTTCCCAGGTCGGCAAAGGTGTTCCGGGGGAGATGATCAAAGAGGGACCTCCGCGCGATGAAGAGTCCCGCATTGGCCATGTTACTCCGGGGACGCGAAGGCTTTTCCTCAAAGCTCATGACCTTGCCCTCGTGGTCCAACGTCACCACCCCGCAAGCTTCCGGTTTAGGCGTGCGGAAGAGACCCAGCGTCAGAACCCCGGAATGGCGCGCGTGCAAAGCTTCAAGAGGCGCTAAATCCGTGCGCACGAGGTTGTCCGCGTAGAACACGTAAAAATCGTCGCTGTCACCCACAAAGTCCCGATTCGCGGCAATAGTGCCAGCGCTTCCGAGGAGAACATCCTCGTGAAACAGCTTAATGCCCACCCGTGACTTCTGAGTGCGCGCCCAATTGCCAACCACGGCGGCGAGATGGTGCGTGTTAATGAGGACTTCGCGGACGCCGAGCTTCTCACAGAAACTCAGCCAGATACTCAGTAAAGGCTGCCCGTGGATGGGGACCAAGCACTTCGGAGTCTCGTCCGTCAGTGGCCTCAACCGGGTGCCCAGGCCAGCCGCCAGCAGGAACGCCTTCGCAATCCGGTCCGGCAATCGATATCCTCTTTCGCAGCAGGCCGCGCGGCCTAAATGACCAGTGTAGAGACCACGCAGAATTACATATTACAGCCGCAGTTTAAGCCGTAGCGGAGCACTCTGAGCGCCGAAAAACCGCCGGCGCGGAGGCCGCCGCTACAACATCCGGCGTCACGATCACATGTGATCATTAGGCTGAGCCCGCCGCGCGTCGCAACTGCTGCAGGTTGGCGGAAAATGCCCAACGCATTCCACCGCGGCCGCTCGAATCAAAGAACGGATCGTTGTAGACCACGCGGCTCCCGCCGAGATCGAAGTGGAAGCGCATCTCCTTCAGCCCGAAATCGCTCAATCCAGCCCTCACCGCGGCCTGACGGTCGCGCTCGCAGTAAAGAAGAAGGAATCCGCCGCCTCCGGCACCCGTAATTTTCCCCCCCGCGGCGCCGCACTCACGGGCAATCTCGTAGATGCGGTCGATGCGGGGATTCGAGATCTTGTTGGAAATCCGCTTCTTGATGGACCAGCCGTCGTGCAGCATGGCGCCGAACGATTCAAAGTTGCCATCCAGCAGAACGTTGCGCATCCGCGGAACCATTTCCTTCAACTCCGCCAGCGCGTCGAGCACCGCGCCTTCTTGCTGCTGCACGGATCGGTCCTGCCCGCCCAGAATCGCCGAGCTATCCCGCGAGCTTCCGGTGAAAAACAGCAGCAGGTTCTGCTCGAGATCCATCAACATATCAGGGCTAAGCCGAAGAGGCTCGACCCGAACGCCGCTCGATTCAAAGTGTACGGTTTTGATGCCGCCGACCGCGACACCGTACTCATCCTGCTTGCCCACGGGCCAGCGCAAAATGTCACGCGCGATGTGGAACGCCTCCTCGGCCAGCGGAAGGTTCTGGTCATCGAGGCCCAGGTAGACGCGGAGGGTCTTCAGGAGATTCACGCAGACCGCGGCGGAAGACCCCAAGCCCGTTCCCGGCGGAACTTCTGACGCCATGAAGAGGTTAACCCCCACGTTGCAGCGCAGGTGCTTGAGAACGGCAAAGGGGATTTCAAGGTCTGTCCCTTGGAATTCCATTTTCTCGATCTGCTCGCAGGATTCCAGGGTTTTCAGGTCCGAGGAAATAATCTGAGTTTGGTGATCTTCCCTCTCGGTCAGGACGGTATACACGTACTTATCGATGCTGGTGCTGAGGACGAGGCCGCCGTGCCTCTCGTAATAGGCGGGGAAATCCGTGCCCCCACCCGCGAAACTAATCCGGACCGGAGTGCGGACGATAAGCATTCGTTCCTAATTCCCGGGCAGATTCAGCGTGCGGGAGGAGGCCTTGACGGTTGGAAAGCCGGGCGCGAAGCTCGGGTAGCTTGGTCCGTCTTTGCGCCGGGCAGCCAGGGTATTGATCGTCGCCAGAACCAGGGCCAAATCGACGAGAGGAGTGTAGTTGGCGGCGTATTCCAGATCGTATTTGGTCTTGAGATCGGAGGAATCTTTTTCGCGGAGTCCCTTGACCTGTGCCAAGCCGGTAATCCCTGGTTTCAACAGCAGGCGCCGGCGATGCCACGCGGAGTAGTGCCGCACGCGCTCCGGGCTTTCCGGCTGCGGCCCCACAAAACTCATGTCTCCGCGAAGCACATTCCAGACTTGCGGCAGTTCGGAAATGCTGTAACGGACAAGGGATAGGGCGAGCCCGGAACTCCTCGTCCCGGAGCTCTGCGGCCCCAAATCGAAGCGATAAAGCGTGAACGGCCGCCCACCCATGCCGATCCGGGTTTCGCCCCGAATCACTCTTCGCGAGGCCAGATAAAGCACCACGCCGATCAAGCCGATGGCTGGCGCGGTCACCGGCAGCGTCAGGATGACCAAGCCTACGTCAATGACGCGCTTCACGAATTGCAGAGAGGGATGGAGGAATGTCCCCTTCATTTCCAGGATTGGAATTCCATCGATGCTCACGCTTTCGATATGGCTGGTGTGGAGGTCGTAATATTCCGGCACGGACTTGATGGTAATTCCCCGCTGCTGGCAGTGAGCGATGAAATCCAACGTCTCCGTTTCGCGGCGGATCGGGATGGCAAACAGCAGCTCGTGAACATTCATGGCGGCGAGCTCGCGGGCCATCGCTTCCGTGCCGCGCATCGTGGCTTCATGCTCTTCCGTTTTCAGATTCCCGTTGCCTTGCATTCTGCCGGTGGTCGGCGCAAGATACCCGACCAACTCGTAGTGCAAGTCCAGATGACGCTCAATCCGCTCGGCCAGCTCGGCGGCCAAATCCGAGTGACCCACAATCACCACGCGGCGCAACCCCACCCCGTATTTCCTCATGCGCCTCAGTGAGGCCCGGTATATCAGGCGTGTGGCAAAAAGGAACAGCACGACGAGTATGGACATGAACAGGAAAAGCAAGCGGGAATAGAAGGTCCTCGCGAGGTACATGCCCGCCAGCAAAACAGCGATCAAAAACAGCCAGGCGGTGATCAGCTTGGAGATGGCCAGGGTGGACTCTCCCATGCCGGGAAAATGATCCACGCCGTAAAGCAGGAAAATCAGAACCCAGGTCCCTAACGAGAGGGCGATGGCCAATCCGTACGACGCGAACGATGGCGCCGGCAAACTCGACAGCGAGGAGCTGATTCCGGTCTCGTAGCGAAGCACGTAGGCTACCCAGAACGCGATCACAATGGCGATGAGATCCGCGAGCAGCAGGAGGTACTTGGGCAGATTTCCTTTCATCGTATCAGACGCCTCCGGTCAGCAGTCCGTGAGTCATTCGCCCCCTCCCATCCCTGCTCACTCCGGCGAAGCCGGCCCCACCTGGCGCCAATACTCAATAACTTCCCGCAGCGTGTCTTCAACGGGAATTGCGGGGTGCCATCCCAGATCGCGGAGGGCACGGGCGCCATTTCCAATAATACCCCGCCGCCCGCCGCAAGGCGGTTCAGAAGCGAGCGGCAACACCGAAATTGCTCTCTCCGATCCATTAATCAGATTTTCTGCTATCGTCCGCAGAGTCAGTGGGCGCCCTGAGCACAGGTTGTACACCGCAGCGGGACCGCTGATTACTAATGCACTATAATAGCCCAGGACAACGTCCCTGACATTAGAAATATCGATCTGCCGGTCCAGGCTGGCGACTTCCAGCTTGGGAGGCCGGAGCCCGCGCTCAATCTCGACCACCTTCCGCGCCAAATCCGGGCATACGAATCCGGGTCCCTGGCCGGCTCCGGTGTGGTTAAACGCCCTGACGGTAACCGTATGAATATCGTAGCTTTTCCAGTATTGATAGGCCACCATCTCGGCGGCCGCCTTGCTCGCGGCGTACGGGGACTCGGGCTTGAGGGGAGCATCCTCCGCCACCGGCTGATCGGGGTCGTCCCTCGCGCGGCTCCCATAGACATGCGACGAGCTCACCAGCAGAAACCGGCACCCGATCTGGCGAAGCCGTATAGCCTCAAGGAGCGCGAGTGTTCCGCCAAGGTTGACCGCGAAAGTTTCCTGCGGGTATTTCGTGGACTGGGAGGGAGAACTTTTGGCCGCGAGATGAAAGACCAAGTCAGGCCTGGTATCAATCAGATAACGCTCTAGCCCCGCTTGGTCCTGTATGTTGATCGGGGTATAACTAATGGCTGCACGGTCAATCGGCAGGAAGGGCTTAAATTCATTTTCTAGAGACGCTCCAAAGACCTCATAGCCCTTCCCCAGCAACAATTCCGCAAGGTAATTGCCGGCAAATCCGGCAATCCCGGTAATTAAGGCCCGCATCAGTTTCGCACCGCTTGGAAAGACTCCGTGTAGGCGATTCTCTCTTCCAATTCAAGGTCTGCCGCCGTCATCTCTGCGATCAAGTCCCGGAAGCTGATTTCGTGGCGCCAGCCCAGCTTTGCGCGAGCTTTCGAGGAGTCACCCAGAAGGAAATCGACCTCGGCGGGGCGGATCAGGGACGGGTCTTGCACCACGGATTGATGCCAGTCGAGTTGCGCATGGCCAAAGGCGATGTCGAGAACGTCTCGAACGGTGAAGCTCTCCCCCGTCGAGATGACATAGTCGTCCGGGCTCTCGGCTTGCAGCATGAGCCACATCGCACGGACGTAGTCCTTGGCGTGTCCCCAGTCTCTGCGCGCGTCGAGGTTTCCCAGCATGAGGCTCTTTTGCTTCCCCAGTTTGATGCGGGCGGCGGTGTTGGTGATCTTGCGCGTCACGAATTCAATACCACGGCGTGGCGATTCGTGGTTGAACAGGATGCCGGAGCAGGCGAACAAGCCGTAGCTTTCCCGGTAGTTGAGCGTAATCCAATGCCCGTAGAGCTTTGCCACACCGTAGGGGCTGCGCGGATGGAAGATTGTCTTTTCCGTTTGCGGCGTTTCGGCGACTTTGCCAAACATCTCGCTGCTGGAGGCTTGGTAGAAGCGAATCTTCGGATTCACCTCGCGTATGGCTTCAAGCATGCGGGTGACACCCAAGGCCGTGAATTCGCCGGTTAAGACGGGTTGGGTCCAGGAGGTCGCCACGAAAGACTGCGCGGCCAGGTTATATACTTCATTGGCCTGGGCTGTTTCGAGCGCCCGGTGCAAAGAGTTCTGGTCCAGAAGATCGCCCGAGATCAGCTCGACCTTGTCCCGCAGGTGCCCAATACGCTCAAAATTCACCGTGCTCGTACGGCGCACCAGCCCATACACCTTGTAGCCCTTTTCGAGCAGCAGCTCTGCCAAATATGAGCCGTCCTGACCGGTGATTCCTGTAATCAGAGCTCGTTGACTCAATGGCCCTCCGTTTCAATATCCATCTGGGTGCTGTTGCCGCCAACGCCACGCCGAGCGGACGACATTCGCCAGATCCGAGTGGGCGGGTTTCCAGCCTAGTTCACTCGAGAGCCGGGCTGGGCTCGCAACCAGCCGGGCGGGATCGCCCGGACGCCGGGGCGCTGCCTGGACGTTAATCTTCCGCCGCGTGACGCTTTCAACAGCCTGCACTGCCTGGCGGATGGAATATCCTTCGCCCAAACCGACATTGTACACTGCGGACTTAATCTTATCGAGGCGCCGGAGGGCGAGGATGTGCGCCTGGGCAATGTCAAGCACGTGCACAAAGTCTCTGACGCAGGTTCCGTCAGGCGTCGGATAATCTTCGCCGTAAAGGAAAAACCTCTTCGACGGGTCAAGCGCCGCGTCCAGGAGGCGCGGGAGAAGATGAGTTTCAGGACGGTGATCCTCACCCTGCAGCTTCGTGGCGCCGGCCGCGTTGAAGTACCGCATGGCCGCGAATTGGAGCCCATACGCGCGCGCGTACCAACCCAAAACGCCTTCAATCACCAGCTTTGTTTCGCCATAGGCATTCACCGGTGACTTGGGATGATCCTCCGGAATCGGCAGGACCTGCGGTTCGCCGTAAACCGCCGCGCTGGAAGAGAAAATGAGTTTCTTGATTTTGTTTTCGAGCATGACGTCAAGCATCGCGAGCGTCGCGCTCACGTTATTCTGATAAAACACCGCGGGATTGACGATGGATTCGTCCACCAGCGCCTTGGCAGCAAAATGCATGATGGCATCGATCTTAAACTTCCGGAACGC
>JBOGJT010000311.1:0-2768 GCA_050745065.1 Terriglobia bacterium | reverse complement strand
ACGATAATCTGCAGGATCGGCGTGATTCCCACCACATGCTGGCGCGCGCCAGGGCCAGTAGGTGGACGCTCTCTAGCTCCCCGGAGGGGAAATGCGATTGAAGAGGAAACCCATCACTCTGGCGTTGTCGTTTGTGTTTTCAGTGTTACTGTCAATAGTATTATTACCTGCATTTGGCAGTGGCAGCCCCGGCTTGCAGACCGCACCCCAAGCCACGCCCGGCACGCCATCCGCCACCCCCAAGAAAAAAAGCGCGACTGTCCATCACGTCATCCATCGCCGGCGGAGAGTCCGTCGCGCGCGCCGCCACGTAGCTTCCACCCATCATCGTGCCGTCCGGCACATCGCTCGGCGCCGCGTCGCGTCAACGAGCGGTCACCATTCGATCAGGCGCGCAGCTTCGCACCGGAGGCGCTACCGGCGATCTTCGCGGGCGCATTACCGTCGCGTCAGTTACCGCGGGATGCGGACGCGTCATGTGATCTACCGCCGCGCCATTTACCGCCATTACTTCTGGAGTCCGTGGAGCGTAAGTTCTTACAGCGACCCCGAGTTGGGTGACAACGCGGAAGGCCAGGTTGCGGCGATCCGTGAGGCGGCTGTCAAGGCGCTTGGACGATGGAACGGCTCGATCGTGGTGGTGGACCCGAACACGGGCCGCATTTTGACTCTCGTCAACCAGAAGCTAGCCCTGACGCGCGGCTATATCCCTTGCTCCACCGTGAAACCGCTTGTCGCGCTCGCCGGGCTTGACCAGGGCGTTATCAGCCTGAACACCAAGCTCATGGGCATGCACGGGTACCGCGTGGACCTGACGCAGGCGCTCGCGCGCTCCGACAACCGTTTTTTCGCCGAAGTGGGCGAGATGCTTGGGTTCAAGCGCGTGGAACAATACGCGGATGAACTGGGTTACGGGCAGCGGGCCGCGCTGGATGTTCCCGATGAATCGGCTGGCGTTTTTCCCAACGCACCACCCCCACAAAGCATTGGCGGGGTCGGAAAAATGACCAGCTTTGGTACCGGCATCGATCAGACGCCGCTACAAATGGCCGCGCTGGTCTCCGCCATTGCCAACGGCGGCACGCTCTACTGGCTGCAATACCCGCGAACTCCGGAGGAGATCGCTTCGTTTGCGCCGAAGGTTCGGCGCGTGCTCACAAACTTGAAGCGTTACATTCCTGAGGTCCGGCAGGGGATGGCGGCCGCAGTCCTCTACGGAACAGCGCGCAGCGCCTATAATCCCGAGGAAGACATCTTCGGCAAGACGGGCACGTGCAGCGAAGATGGCGGCCGCATGGGCTGGTTTGTTTCCTACTCGGAGATGGAACACCCCAAGTACGTGGTGGTGGTCATGCTTCGCGGCGGCCGGCAAATGTTCGGCCCGCACGCGGCAGAGATCGCCGGCCAGGTTTATCGTGCTCTGCTGCCCACGGCGGTCCAAGACGCCCAGGCGCGACCTGCGGCGCACCCACCATCTACTGTCCGCCGAACCGGGGAATGAAGGCGCGCACGGCGTGCCGTGGTGTGGCATGCGCCACCCCGGAAGTCACCCAAGGCCGGTGAGCACAACTCAATCGCACTCTTCGCTTCATCCAAGAAATCGTATCGGCTTGTTCTCGCTTCCTTCCGCATGGGGTGCGCTGAAAACCTGTCGCACTCCAACCGCCGTCACCCTGCCGTTTATTTCGTTGCTCAGCATTGAATATTTTGATATAAATGTGCGCGTTGTCATATCCGATGGGTTAATGCCGTTCATTAACTAACCCTCAGCGCTGAAGCACGCCCCGGACCATCATGCCGTTTCTCTCCGACCGGTTAATCGAAGGCGTCCTCATTTTTTCCCTGGCAATCCTATTGTTATCCCTCTTCCTGGTAGCTTATGCGCTCGTCCGCCGTATCCGGCGCGAACGAGGCTTCAAACAACTCGATGCGTTCAGGACCCGTCTGCGGGAGATATCCCAAGCGTGGGGCCGTGACGCCTTTAGCGACGCAGCAACCATGGCGGAGATACGCGCCGCGTTCCAGCCCCGGCTCGCCTGGGCAATGGAGCAGGCGCTTCTTGAGCGCGGGAATAATCCCGAAGATGTGGATTTTGTCCGGCGAGTGGCGGAGGACCTCGGATTTGTCGCGCGATGGCAGAGAGACTTGGAGAGCGCGGCAGTCCGCGGCGGTGGGCCTCTGCTCTCCCGGCGCACGAGCAAGTACCTCACACGCGCTCGAAGCGCGGAGAACCTGGGGAGAATCCGTCACGCCAAGAGCTGGAGGCTTCTGATCCGCGCTCTAGACGACCCCCACCCGGATGTGCAAGGGGTGGCGTTGCGCTCCCTCGCGGCCATCGGCGAGCCGGAAAGCTTTCCCGTGCTGGTCGAGCGGCTTCGCGCCACACTCGGCGCATCAGAATCGGTGCTTTCGGAGCGGTCCTGGCGTGCCGCGTTGGGGCATTTCCCCGTACAGATGGGCGGCGCCTTGCTGCCACTCTTGCAGGGTACCAACCCAAAACTGCGCAGCCTCGCGGCGGATGTTCTGGTCGAGATGTTGAGCTCTGCGACCGCCCGCAGGGGCGCTGCTTGCTGCGCCCAAATCGGGATTCCGGATCTCGCGGATTTAGAGTCGGTGGGACCGGAGGTCTCGCGGGTCATCCTGTCCCGGCTCGTGTGCGACGAGGACGCCGAGGTCCGCGCCCGCACCGCCACCCTGTTAAGCTACACGCAGGGCGAGAGCGCCGGGCAGAAACTCGGGCAATTATTGGAAGACGAGGCCTGGTTTGT
>JBOGJT010000310.1:0-6251 GCA_050745065.1 Terriglobia bacterium | reverse complement strand
CGACCGTCACCATCCGGGATCTTCTGAAGGCCACGCTCCGCCACCGGCCCGACCGGATCATATTGGGTGAAATCCGTGGAGGTGAGGCGTTCGACCTGTTGCAATTGTTGAACACTGGGCATTCAGGTACCCTCTCGACCGTCCATGCAACCTCCGCCGCCCAGGGGCTTGCCCGGTTTACAAGCTGTGTTCTCCAAAGCGGCATCGAGCTGCCTTACAAGGCCATCAAGACCAACATCGCAGATTCGCTCAATCTGATCGTTCAGCTCGAACGCCGGCCAGGGTGCCGCTTTGTGTCTGAAGTGCTAGAAATCAAAGGCTACGACCCGGAGAAAGATCGCTACGAATTGAAGCCGATTTACAGCCGCAAAGTCGAGGGGAGGTAAACATCTCATGCCCACGTTAGAACGGAATCCCGAAGGCGATCATGCGCTCTCACCCGAGGAGTACATCCGCCGGAATTTCGAGCCGTCCGACCGGATCGCCGTGCTGGTGCTCAACCGTGAGACGGGGAGAAAAGTGCAGCGGGTGACGACCGCTGAGGCCCTCACCACCGAACGCTGGCAGGCGTGGCTGAGAGGCGAGAACGCCCGCGGCGCAAACGTCTACATCTCGTACAACGCCTTGCGGGAAGACACTCGCAACCGCACCAAGGCTGACGTTGCCGCCATCCGGCACGTCTATCTCGATCTCGACAAGGATGGCGAGAGGTCGCTTGCCGCGATTCAGACGAGTCAGGAAATCCCGCAGCCGAACTACGTCCTTTCCACTTCGCCCGGCAAGTACCAAGTGATCTGGAAAGTTGATGGCATGAGCCAGGGCCGAGCGGAATCGTTGCAGCGGCGGATGGTCGAAGCCTTCGGCGGGGACCCTGCCGCCACAGATTCAACCCGCGTCTTGCGGCTCCCAGGCTTTTACAACAAGAAGTATCAGCAGGACTACCGCGTGGAGGCTAGAGAGCTCTCAACCGCCACTTACCAGTTCTCCGATTTCAAGCTGGGCGAGCGACAGGCTCAGATGCCCGAGCACGCTCAGGCGGCCGTGCATTCGAACCGGGCGGTGGTGACGGCTAAGCGAACTCCCTCCGACCACGACTGGCGCTCGGCGCAGGACCGGCTGAGGAGTGGCGAGTCGGTGGCGGTGTTAATCCAGCGGCTTGAGGATTACCGCTACGACAAGCCGCGACCGCAGTATTACGCCCGCCGCACTGTGACCCGCGCATACGCCAAAGTCGCGCTCAGCCGGGGAGACAATCCTGAAGCCGTGGTTCAGGCGATCCAGGCGTATCCGCCGAATCCTCGTGAAAACGGTGAGCAGTACGCCCGGCAGACCGTCCAGGAATTCATGGCGAAGCTCGGAATGACGACCGAAAATCAACAGTCTCCCCGCTCCGCCGCTCAGGAACAGGCGCAGCAACTTGGTTTGGGGGTGACGCCATGAGCCGCACAGTTCCGTTAGCCCGCTGGCTCTTATCGACTTCGGTGCTGGCCGCGCTGCTTTTGATGTGTGCTGGAAAAACAAACGTGCCGATGCTCAAAATATATCTCGCGGTCTTTGCGGGCATGGGCTTCGTGACCGCCCTCGCGACCGATGTTTCTCAAGATGCCGAGAGGCGGAAGCCAGGCCCAGCGGAAATTCATCCCAACTCGCGCCGGGCCGCGAGCTTTCTTTTTCTCGTGACCCTCTTTCTGGCGGCTCTCGATGCGGGCCGCCTCCACTGGACTAAAGCCTCGATCGGGACGACCCAAACGGTGGCTCTGGTCGTTTTGATCGCGGCGGCCAGCGTCCAGACTTGGGCGATGGTATCGAATCCGTTCTTTTCAACTGTAATCCGGATCCAGAGCGACCGCGGCCACGAGCTCGTCACGCGAGGGCCGTATCGTCTCATTCGGCATCCCGGTTATCTGGCGATGACGATTATGATGCCAGCGACGGCCTTGGTCATTGGTTCGGTAATCGCGATGATCACGGCTTTCTCTTACTCCGTCCTGATTCTGTGGCGGACAGAGAGCGAAGACCAATTCCTGGCGGAACGGCTCGCGGGCTACGCCGAATACGCGGCGCGGGTCCGCTACCGCCTGATTCCGACTCTTTGGTGAGGTGCAAGATGAACATCGAATGTCCAAAATGCGGATCGACGGAATTCACGAAGCTCTCGCTTATTCACGCTGACGGCTTCTCCGATCTGGACGCTCACTCGCGTGGGTGGGGGCTGCTCATCGGAAGCGGCGGGGCCGACCTTGGTTTTGGGAAGTTTAGAACCAAGGGCCAGATTCAGACCAAGCTGTCGTGGAAGGTTTCTCCTCCCCGCAAATGGTCCTACTGGAAGATCGTCTTCGGCGGCCTGATTGGGCTTCTGGTTTTGGAATTTCTCTTGGGCTATGTCGATACCTTCCTTCGATTCGGCGGGAATTTCAGCCAGCAGCTCGCCTGGTTTGGTTACACCTACCTTGGCGTGCTCGCCTTTATGCTCGGTTTTACGCTCTGGCATAACTGGCGCGTGTTTCCGAATCGTTACCGCCTCTGGAATCGCTCATTCATGTGCCGTCGCTGCGGCCACATCCTGGAACTACTCCAACCGGCCGAACGGGGATCCGGAGCCCTCATCCGGGAGGCGCACCAATGATCGCTATCGCGATGGCATCATAGATCGAAGGCTATCAAATCGTGGCGTACAAAGGCACGGCCCAAAGCATAACCTTTGAGGAACTCGTGAAGAATGCCGAAGCCCTTGGTGCCAACGCCGTCCTGAACACGTATTTCGACGACTCACTCGATGTGGACACGTTTTTCCACGGCGCTGCCGTGGTGATCGAGCCGAGCCAAAATTGTCGAGCATACATCCAGAGCAGGCGACAGCGTGGCTCAATCGGAAGTCCGCCCGGCACCAAAAAGGATTCAACTGTGCGAGCGGCGCTTGCACACAGGAACAACTCTGAAACGGTTGATGCAAACGAGCAGTAATGGAGGCCCCGAATGAGTGAGATTGCGGGAATTCTCGAAGAGCTTGCTGAACTGGTTGCCGTCAAGCTGGCGGCTCAGCTTCAGAACGGCCACAACTCGCCTTTCAACCCTCGACTTCTTACGGTGGAGCAAGCGGGGGTATATATTGGCAGGACAAGGGAGGCTGTTCAGAGCCTTGTCGCTACCGGGAAATTGCCCACCGTGCGCTCCGATCGCCGAGTGTTTCTTGATGTCAAGGATTTAGACAGGTGGATTGAAGGGCACAAAGAAGAATATGGGAGGTAATGATGCAAAAAAGAATCGGAATGGGAACGGTTTACCCGCGGGATCGTAAATGGTGGATTGAATTCTATTCCCGTGGGCGGCTGATTCGGGAATCCAGCCGTAGCACCGAGAGGGAGGACGCTGAGCGTTTGCTGAAAAAGCGAATGGGTGAGATCGCAACAGGCAATTTCCACGGGCTGACTCCCGAGCGCATAAGGCTCAACGATCTCCTTGCCGATGTAGTCCAAGATTACGCCCTGCATGAGCGAAAAAGCGCCCCGCAGCTCAGGTCACGACTCAAGCATCTTCAGGGCCTTGCGTCCATCCGGGCCGCTGACCTGAGCACACACCACATCCACCGGTACATCGATGAGCGCCAACAGCAGGGAGCCTCTAACACCACGATCAACCGTGAACTTCAGGTGCTGAAGCGCGCACTCACGCTTGCTCTGGAATGCGATCCGCCCAAAGTCGCGCGGGCACCTTACATCCGGCTCCTTCCCGAAAACAACGTGCGTACTGGCTTCCTCGATGACAAACAGTACGTCAAGCTTCGTGATGAACTGCCAGAGTATCTCAAGCCCATTTTTGTTGTCGCATACCACCTAGGAAATCGCCTCGGCGAGCTCCGCTATTTACGTTGGGATCAAGTGGACCTGGATCGCAATCAAATCCGGCTTAATCCAACTCAAACGAAGAACAAGAAAGGCCGCGTGCTTCCAATTTATGGAGAGATGCGCCAATGGCTGCTGATGCAAAAAACCATCCGCGACATCAAGTATCCTGAATATCCCTGCGTATTCCACAACGAAGGAAGACCAATCGTCGATTTTCGCAAGGCTTGGTATTCAGCTACTAAGCGCGCGAAGCTTCAGGGAATTGTGTTCCACGACCTTCGACGGTCAGCCATCAGGAACATGCGCGAGGCCGGCATTCCAGAGAACGTCGCCATGGCAATCTCAGGTCATAAGACCAGATCGGTCTTCGAGCGGTACAACATTGTTTCAGACCGTGATATCAAGCAAGCGGCCGAGAAAATGGAGCACCGCTTGAACGAAAGCCTCAAGGCGATTCGACAGCAAGAAAAAAGTGCGACGGCGAAGCGGATTCAGTGAGCACTATTGGGCACAACGCCACACGTCTGGCCGATGCTTTAAGCGCGTTTTGATCACAATTTTAATCACAATCGGGCGTCTAGCAGAATCAACGGCGACGGGAACAATGGCAGGAACTCACGGCCATTCAAACAGATGGGGTTGGTTGCGGGGGCTGGATTTGAACCAGCGACCTTTGGGTTATGAGCCCAACGAGCTACCTGACTGCTCCACCCCGCTTCAGTATTATATGCAGTGTCCGGGAAATTCACAATGCCAATTCCGCCGGGGTGGGTTAGAAAGCTCGCGATCCTGCTCTCCTGTGGAGCGCGTCCTTTTCTACCGCGCCATCACGTGCTTTCTGTTGCCGCCCGCCCTCGAAGATCACCGGGAGTCGCCTCGCAGCTAGCCTACACGAATACGCAATCTCCGTCACGTGCGCCCCGAACTGCGACCTGAACTGACTGAGTGTCGTCTCACCCCGGATCGCCTCGATCGCCGCCCGCGCCTCGAACGTTGCATCGCACTGTTTTCTCGTGGTTGCCGTGGACCCTCGAACCCCGCCCACACTTAGCTTATCCGGCGGCTTTAAAATGCGGGTCCACTATAATCGGCGGGGTTAAAACCCCGCCCTCCAAACTATGCCGCAAAATCCCAGTTAGGCGCCACCGCTACCGCGCATCTGCTCCTTGCATAAGCACCTCTTTCAAAACGACCGCGTCATTATGCTCCTCGTCATGCGCGCTGTAAACGAGGGTGACCGTTTGTGTCTTGGCCAGGGAGCGGATGCGGCCCAGTTCCTGAGTGTGTTGGTGAAGCTCGGCCCTGTAGCGGCGTTGGAACTCCGGCCAGCGGGCAGGATCGTGGCCGAACCATTCCCGCAACTTGGTGGTCGGGGCGATGTCCTTCATCCAATCATCGAGGGCGGCTTTCTCTTTGCTCACCCCACGCGGCCATAGCCGATCGATAAGGATCCGAATTCCGTCGTTGGGCGCCGCCGGCTCGCAAGCTCGCTTCAACTGGAGACGCGAAACAGGAACAGCCGGCCTTGTCATGCGGGTGTCTCCTTCTCGAACGCGAGCTCTGCCCGAAGACTATCCAAGTCACGCCCAACAGTCGCGACGGCGAGCTGTTTAGCGTTCCGCCAATAGATCACCATACAGTCGTGCGCACCCGGATCGCCGTCGATATCGATGCGATCCCATTGTTCCGCGTGGCCCACGTAGTTGATGACCGTGTCATATTGCTGGGTCCAGAAGAACGGAACCGCCGCAAAGCGCTGCCGTTGTCCAAGGATATTTCGCGCCGCAACGGCGCCTTGACGCTCCGCTACCACCCAGTGTTCAACCCGGATGTGGTCTCCAGTCCTCGGATCCGGCCAACGTGCAATATCGCCGGCTGCGTAGACGCCTGGAACACTAGTTTGAAGAAAGGCATCGACCGTCACCCCGCGGTCCACGGCGAGGCCGGCCTCTTCTGCCAAGGCCACTTCGGGGCGGACTCCGATCCCCGCAATGACCAGATCAGCGGCCACTTCCGCGCCCGTGGACAACCCGACGCGATCCGGTTCAATTTTCGTGACGGTCGCGCCCAGATGAAAGATAACTCCATGCGATTCATGAAGCACCTTTACCATATCGCCCATTGTGGCGCCCAGGATGCGCTCCATGGGGAGTGCATCCGGTGCGACGACGCGCACCTCCAATCCTCGCGCTCGTAACGAAGCGGCTACTTCGAGGCCGATAAAGCCCGCGCCAACCACGACGCAGCGATGCGCTGTACCAATACGAGCGATCAGAGCGTCGCAGTCCGATAGAGTGCGGAGTACGCGGACGTGCGGCAAAGATGCTCCGGGAACTGTGAGCCGGACGGGTTCGGCGCCTGTGGCCAGCAGTAACGCACCATAGGATATTCGGCTGCCATCCGAGA
>JBOGJT010000309.1:0-1871 GCA_050745065.1 Terriglobia bacterium | reverse complement strand
AGATGAAGCCTGAGCGGTGGAGGGAAATCGAGCGGTTGTATCAGGCGGCGCTCGAGCGCGCGGCGAGCGGGCGCGAGGCGTTTTTGCGCGAAGCCTGCGGCGCGGACGACGACTTGCGCCGGGAGGTGGAATCGCTGCTCGAGAGCAACGACGAGGCGGGGAGTTTTATCGAGAGGCCGGCGATCGAAGTGGCGGCGGGGTCCGTCGCCGAAGAAGTGGATCGTCGCGTGCGCGGAGATGGCCTACGATCCCCCGATCACCCTCAGTCCCCAGGTCATTCCCGCGAAAGCGTGAATCCAGCGCTGCAACCCGGCGCTGCAGTTTCGCACTATCGCATCGTGGAAAGAATCGGCGCGGGCGGGATGGGGGTGGTGTATAGGGCGGAGGACACGACGCTGAAGCGGCAGGTGGCACTGAAATTCTTGCCTGAAGCCTTTGCTCAGGACGCGGACCGCCTGTCGCGCTTCAAGCGCGAAGCGCAGGTTTTGGCTTCGCTCAATCATCCGAACATTGCTTCCATCTATGGCCTGGAAGAGGCCGGTGGCGTGCTGGCGCTGGTGATGGAACTCGTCGAAGGCAAAACGCTGGCCGGCCGAATTCAATCCGGCGCGATTCCCCTTGAGGAAGCGCTGCCCCTGGCAAAGCAAATCGCCGAAGCCCTGGAAGCGGCGCATGACAAGGGCATCATCCATCGCGACCTGAAGCCCGCCAACATCAAGATCACGCCCGAACGCGCGGCCAAGGTGCTGGATTTCGGTTTAGCCAAGGTGCTTGACGTAGGGGCGGGGCTTGCCCCGCCCGACAGGGCGCAGCAAGCATTGCCCCTACAGAACGCGCCGACGCTGAGCACAGCGGCGACAGAGACGGGCATGATTCTGGGTACGGCGGGATACATGAGTCCTGAGCAAGCGAAGGGGCAGCGGGTGGACCGGCGGGCGGACATCTGGGCGTTCGGCTGCGTGCTGTTTGAAATGATTTCGGGGCGGAAAGCGTTCGAGGGCGAAACGATGCCGGAGACGCTGGCCGCCGTGCTCAAGAGCGAGCCGGATTGGAGCGCGTTGGGCAGCGACACGCCGCCACCCGTTCAAGCACTGATTCGCCGCTGCCTGGTGAAAGATCCCAAACAGCGATTGCAGGCTATCGGTGACGCCCGCATCACGATTGAAGAAACCATCAGCGGCGTTTTCAGCGCGGATTCTGTAGCGGCGTCCCTACCGCCGACCGACGCTCAAACAACGCCGCTACATTCCTGGCGCCGTGCCTTGCCTTGGGCGAGAGTGCCGCTCGCGAAACGCCATGAGTGGGTGATTGCCGGCGTTGTGGTCGCGGTTGCCATTCTGGCCGCAGTGGCCTGGGGACTTTATTCGCACTTTGCCCAGCAGGTGAGCGTACCTTTTCAGAATTTCACCATAACCCAAATAACCGACTCGGGCGACGAAAAGGCAGCGGCTATCTCACCGGACGGAAAATACATCCTGAGCGTGAGGGGGAAGGGCGGGCTCGAAAGCCTCTGGCTGCGCAATGTCCCGACTGGAAGCGACACGCAGATCATCGCTCCCGCCGCCGCCGCATACAGCGCGCTAACCTTTTCGCCGGACGGAAACTACGTCTACTACAGGAAAGCGGCCGGGCCCGGAGAATTCAACCTGTTCCGCGCGCCGGTGCTGGGCGGGACGCCGAGGCTTATCGTGATCGACATCGATACCAGCATCACTTTCTCTCCCGACGGTCAGCACATAGCGTATTGGCGGTTCAACGATCCGGTGGTCGGACAAGCCCGCCTTTTATCAGCCTCACTCGATGGCAGCGGCGAACGCACGCTTCTCGTGAAACCGGTGAACGCGCTCTATTACTCCATTGCATGGTCTCCG
>JBOGJT010000308.1:0-4019 GCA_050745065.1 Terriglobia bacterium | reverse complement strand
GTGGAGGTTCTGCTCGACGCGGGCATCAACGTGCTCACCACGATGAACGTGCAGCATATCGAGAGCTTGAACGACCGAATCTTGGATTTCGCCCGCGTCCGCGTGCGCGAGACGATCCCCGACTGGGTGGTGAGACAGGCGGACGAAGTGGTGATGGTTGATTTGCCGCTCCAAGCGCTGATGCATCGTCTGGAGCGGGGTGCGATCTATCCTCCGGAAAAAGCCAAGCAAGCGCTGCAAAACTTCTTTCAGGAACCGACCCTTCGCTTACTGCGGGAATTGGCGTTGCGCCAGACCGCCCAAGAAATCGATCTTCACAAGGCGCAGCAGGAGGAATTGGGATCAGCGGCCGCTGTGAGCGGCGTGCCGGTCCCCGGCCAGATTCCCACAACCCAGCCGTTGGACCGAATTCTGATCTACGTCACGGAGCATCCATCTAGCGCGATGCTGATTCGCCGTGGACGCCGGGTGGCGGATTACCTCCGCGCCGACTGCTTCGCGGTGTCGGTTCAGCCCGAGTCGGAGTCCCGCACGATTAGCCCCTCCCAACGCCAACGTCTCGATGATCATCTTAACTTTGCGCGCGACCTGCACATCGAAACCCGCGTTGTCCGGGTTGGACCGGTGGCGGAGGCGCTGGTGGACTTTGCGCGCCTCCATCAGGTGACGCAGATTTTCCTGGCGCGCTCGCAGCAGGGGCCTTACGTTCCCATCCTGGGGCGGAGCCTGGTGCAGCAGGTGGTCCGCCTCGCGCGCGAGATGCAGGTGACCATCGTCGCGGAACGCCGCCGCTGAGGATGTGTTTTCTCAAATATTCCGTTGATCGAACGGGGAAGTTCACCGTAGTGTGGAGATCCGAGAAGCTATGCCGCGAACCGCCGCTCTTTCCATGTTTTTTGTGGTGTGTTTCGCGCCAGGTATTCGCGCTGCAGGTCCTGGAAAGCGGCCTGCAGCCCCCGCGCCGTCGCGCAACGCGAGGTCCCGGAAGCTGATTACCTTGACCTTCGATGACGGACCGAAGCCTTATGTGCTGCTGGGACTGCGGCCGGGAAAGGGAGCACGCTCGGCGAGCCTGCTGGGCCTGCTAGACCGTGAACACGTTCAGGCTACGTTTTTTGTGATGGGTTGGCGCCTTTCGAAAAATGCGGATCAGTGGTGTGCGCGAGTTGACGGGGCGCCGTGCCGCGAGGCAGCGGAGGATGAGCATTGGCGCGGTGAAGAAATTGAGAACCACACGTACGGCCACGGCGATTTCCGGCTCATGGAAAAGCGTTACGGCGACGCATGGATTCTCAACGACATCAACCGCTGCTCGGCGGTCATTCAAGGCATCACAGGGACGAGGCCGCAGTTTTTGCGGCCGCCAGACTGGGACATATGGCCCGCGCTTCAGGCCAAGATCGAAGCACAAGGCTACCGCGTGATGACCAAGTCCCCAAGGGTTCCTCCGGCGTTGCGCGACGTGGACTCGGAAGACTACTTTTGCGCGGGAAGGGACCTTTCAAAGTGCCCGAAACCGTCGGATTACGACTACATTCTCGGCGTCATCTCGCAACGCGAGCGCGAGGGCGTTTACGAAGACATCCTCGTGTTCCACGAGCTGCCGCAGTCGGTCGAGCTCTTGTCGCGACTTATTCCGCAGCTTCAACAGCGAGGATACAAATTTGTGCTGCTCCGCGAGTATATGGCTGCGCTGAAAGCCCGGCGCGGGGCCGCGTGATCTGCCTCACACACGCTGACGCCGCTTCTTGAGGTTATTTTTGGCGTCGTGCATTTTCCGGAGTGAGCATGACACATTATCGTGACGGCTTTTGCTGTAGCGGCGCTCTGTGAGCGCCGGGCAACCGGCCTCCGGTGGCATCTGCCACAAGATTTACTGTCACGACGATGCGTAATCCTCATTACGGTCCAGATCCAGCGTGTCTGGAGACGAAAGGTTCCAAGTGCTAAAAATGGGCGTTACCGGCCTTTCGCAGGTCGGGAAGACCACGTTTTTCCGAATCGTGACCAGGGCGCACGGCGCCACGCTGGTTTCGATCCGGCCGGAAGCACACGTGGGTGTGGTGTCGGTGCCGGATGAGCGCCTTACCCGCTTGAGCGCGATATTTCAACCGAAAGAGACCGTGTACGCGAGTGTGCAGTACGTGGACACGCCCGGCAGCATTATCGAACTACTCCGCGCCGGGCCGCAGAGCCAGTCGCTGCGCGAGATGGATGCTCTGGCGCACGTGGTGAAGGCATTTGGCGGGGACATCGCGAGCATCCAACACGATATCGACAACGTTGAGTTGGAGATGATACTTTCGGACCTCGCTGTGGCGGAAAAGCGGCTGGAGCGGCTGGCGAAGGATGTGAAGAAGCAGAAGAACCCGGCGCTCGAGCAGGAGTTGCAGGCCGTCGAGGTTTGCAAAGCCGCGCTGGACAAGCAGACACCGCTCCGCGAGGTGGCGCTGGCTCCCGAGCACGAGCGCGCTGTGCGGGGCTTCACGTTTCTTTCCCAAAAACCGGTGCTCTATATTCTGAATCTGGACGAGAAAGACGCCGCGCGCGCCGGGGCCGCAGAAGAGTTTGCCGAGGCAGCCGGGCTGAGGCAGCGGCCGAAGACGGGGGTCTCCGCGATCTGCGGTAACGTGGAAGCGGAGCTTGGCGAGCTCGGCGACGCGGAAGCGGCGGAATTTATGGCCAGCTTCGGCCTGAAGGAATCCGCCCTCGCGCGGATCATCCGCTCGAGCTACCGCTTGCTGGGCTTGATCTCATTTTTCACCGTGGGGGAAGATGAATGCCGCGCCTGGACGATCCGCTCCGGTGCGACGGCGCTTGAAGCCGCCGGCGAAATCCATACGGATATTCAGCGCGGCTTCATCCGTGCCGAGGTGGTGAAGTACGAGGACCTCATCGCCGATGGGAGCCTGGCCGAGGCGCGCACGCGCGCCCACCTTCGACTTGAAGGCAAGGACTACCTTGTGAAAGACGGCGAGATTGTGCACTTCCGGCACTCGGGATGAAGCGCTCGGGTGCCGGGTGTCAGACAACGTTGTGACGCACCATTTTGCCTTCTCAACTCCGCGGTTTTTTTCTTAACTGCGCGCTGCGCCAGTTCTACGATCGGAATCCTTCGCGTGGCCTGCCGGGACCTTATACCTGATACCTTCCTTCCATGTCCGCCATTGAAATCAGCCTCGTCCTGGGCGTTGCCGCCGGAGCCGCAAATCTGGCCGGGGGCGTCATCGTGTGTTCCCGCCCCTGGAGCCGGACTTTCCTTACCTACTTCATTGCCCTGGGCGCGGGATTCATGCTGGCCACGGCGCTGATGGAGATCATCCCGGAAAGTATTCACCTCGCGCCCGTGGGAGCTCCGGTGCTGATCCTCTTGGGCTACCTCATTGTTCATTTCTTTGAGCATTCTTTGCCGGCGCACTTCCATTTCGGAGAGGAAACACACGCGCAAGAGTTCGTGAACCCGCGCGTCGCGTACACGGCGCTGGGCGGCCTGCTCATTCATACGTTTTTTGATGGCGTGGCCATCGTCTCGGGCTTCCTCATTTCCACGTGGCTGGGCGTGATCATTTTTGGCGCTGTGATTCTGCACAATGTCCCCGAAGGTTTTACCATGGCTTCAATCATGATGGCAGCGCGCAAGAGCCGCTTTGCCGGTCTTGCGGCGGTGGCGGCTCTGGGTGTGTCGCGCATTGTTGGCATTCTCGTGATGGCGGCCTTTGCCACCCGTGTTCAATACGGGCTTGCCCTCTCCGGCGGCGTCACGCTCTACGTTGCGGCGTCGGATTTGATCCCCGAGGTCAACAAAACGCACGGCGTGAAGATTGCCGTGGCGGTGGCAGTGGGCGTGGTCCTCGTCATTCTGGCGCTTGTGGTCTTTTTCCCCCAAGCCACCCTCTAACCCGGATTATTCATGAAATTCGGTTCGACAGTCAGGAGGGCACGGTTTTAACCGTGCCGTTAAAGGACGCCCGAGATTTCCTTGTCATGCCGGATGATCGGATCGTGATAACGAGCCGATC
>JBOGJT010000307.1:0-18958 GCA_050745065.1 Terriglobia bacterium | reverse complement strand
CGCGGCGCCCCGTGTTGCACCCGCTACGGCGCCCACCGCTCCCGCGGCGACCCAGGGAATCCAGCCGCAGCAGATTACGACGACGGATTTCATGACGCTGCTCGCGGCGCAGCTCCAGGGTCAGGATCCCACCAATCCAGTGGACCCGACCACGTTTGTGACACAACTGGCGCAATTTGTGGAGCTGTCGCAGGTTTCGAATATTGATACGCTGCTTCAGAATTACGTGCAGAGTGCGACAGGTTCAGCGGGCTCTCAGGCGGCGTCGGGTTCGTCCGGTACTGGCGGCACGCAGGGCACGCCGAGCTCATCCAGTCCGGGATCAAACCCGCCAGTCGCGTAGCGCAGACTCCGTGCTTTTCAAAGTCTGCGGTTTTTTAAGGAAATCACGGACCTGCCACAGAGTTTCCAAATTCAGGAAACGCTGCGCTACCTCTTTTGTTAGGTTATTTGGGCGCGGGACCTAAGGGACAATACAGTTCCAGCAGGATCAAAGTTCAACGAGGAGAAAACCCATGCCATCCTTTTCGATTCCGGTGTCAGGACTTGAGGCCACCGATCAGGCGTTATCGATCATCTCAAACAATCTAGCAAACATGAACACGGTAGGCTACAAGGGCATCACGCCGGAATTCGCCGATCTATTGTATCAGCAGCTCGGCACCACCGGCGCAGGCAATCCCATTGAAACCGGTTTGGGCGTGAAGCTGGACGCGACGTCAACGGACTTCACCCAAGGCAACGTGCAAAGCACGGGTGTGCCCACCGACGTGGCGATCGAAGGCGACGGTTTCTTCCAGGTTGATTCGGGCGCCGTCGCGCAGTACACCCGCGACGGGAACCTGTCAATTAACTCGCAGGGCCAATTGGTGACGCAGGACGGCGCGAACGTTATGGGATACCCGGCAACGGCGGGCGTGGTCAACACGAACGGAGTGTTGAGCCCGCTTTCCATCAACCTCGGACAGATCGATCCTCCGCAGGCAACGCAAAACGTCCAGGTCAACATGAATCTCAATTCCAGTGCACTGACCACCGACCCCGCCTTCAACACGACGGTGGAAATTTATGACTCGTTAGGTGACAGTCACCTGCTGACCTACGGTTTCACCAAGGCGGCTGCCAACAGTTGGAATTATACGATTACGATTCCGCAGGCCGATATTTCCGGCGCCACGGGTCCGGTGACCCTATCGAGCGGCACGCTGGCGTTTAGCGGAGCGGGCCTGCTTACCGCGCCCGCTGCAAACGTATCGGGCATTGCTATCAACAATTTTGCCGACGGCGCGAGCAACCAGAAGTTCAACTGGAACCTTTATGACGCCAACAATAATCCGCTGGTATCGCAGGTTGCGGGGACCTCGGAAGCGTCGTCCGCAACGCAAGATGGGTACGCGAGCGGATCGCTTTCCACTTACTCGGTGCAATCGAACGGGGTGATCCAAGGCAGCTTCACCAACGGACAGACGCTGGCCATTGGCCAAGTCGCCTTAGCCACATTTCCGAATTCGCAGGGTCTGCTGCGCATCGGCTCGAACAATTATATGGCGAGCTTGGCTTCCGGTCTTCCTACGGTTGGCGTACCGGGGACGGGCGGGCGCGGAACGATTACGGGCGGCAGCCTCGAGGGTTCTAATGTGGACATCTCTTCGCAGTTCTCGCAGCTCATCCTGCAGCAAACCGGATACGAAGCCGACGCCAAGGCTTTTACCACGTTTGACAACGTCGTTCAGTCGGTGCTGAACTTGATTCCGTAATCGGCAACCGGTAGCGCGACCGTAGGCTTTGCCGTTTGTGGCTTCGCAGCGGGGCCGCCGCGGCAACATTTGGTGGCGGGGTAATATGTCATTCTCATGAGTGGGTGCGGAAAGCCGCGCCCCGGCACGGCAGAAGCCGCAAGAGCCGCCGCATTCCAAGAAAACTCTCATGAGATTTCTTTAGACTCGCGGCGTGGGTTGCCGGTCGAAGTGTAGTGGCGCCGCCGTTTGTTCCACCGTCCCTCCGTAAGTCTGCAACAACAGGCATCTTCCCAAACCTCACCGTGCCGCGCGCGCCGCGCACTCGTCTCAGGAGTTTGGCTGAGTAGTTGCAGTTGCCTTCTCCGTATGCCAGAGACGCAAAATACGCCAGCCCCGAACACACCTGAGATCCCGTTAAAGAAGTCAGGATCCAAGATCGTGATTGTCATTATCCTTGTGGTTTTGTGTGTGGCCGGTGGTGGCTACTGGTTTATGACTCACCGTGCGCTGGCAAATTCGAAGCGGGCGGCAAAGCCGCTGGTAAAGGCTCATGTGGGCGACCCCGCTCCGGCCGCCACGCTGGGGATGGATACGTTTGTGGTTAACCTCGCCGACGCCGACCACAACTCTTTCCTCAAGGTGGACATCACCTTAGGTCTCAACAAACCCTTGCCTAAGGCAGCCGAAGGAGCAGCCGGTTCTCCGCTGACTCCAGAGATTCGCGATGCCATCCTGGGCGCTCTGACCACCTGGCAATCGAGCGACCTTTTGGCGCCGGGAGGAAAGACCCGGCTGAAGGCCCAACTGGTCAGCACATTGCAAAAACGTCTTCCGCAGCTCGGCGTGTCGGAGATCTATTTCACTAACTTTCTGATCCAGCAATAAGGCAGTGATCGTGGCGCCAGAAAACAACCCGGCGGTGGCGGATCTCGGGTCCAAGGCAGTGCTCGCACCCGAAGATTCGTGGACGTCCATCTCCGGTCTGCCGTGTCAGTTGAGCGTTGACTTAAGCATCGCGGGTTTCAAGGTTCGGGATCTTTTGGCCCTGGAGATTGAAACGGTGATCGCGAGTCAGAGCAGCGCAACGGGGCCGGTGCCCCTCTGGGTAAATGGAGCGAAACTCGCGCGGGCAGAATTCGATATTTTGGGAACGCGCCTTGCCATTCGCATTAGTGAGCTGGAATAGCGCCGACGCCGGGCGCCGCGATCCGTTTGACGGGCAAAACCATGCTGCGATTCATGATCACAACGATCCGGAAGCTTGTAAGTACCGGAGGGAGCATTCGCTTCAAGCGCAAGGAAAGGTCGATGCGCCTTTGCGAGACGCTGGCCCTTGGCGACCGCCGGTATTTAGCGCTTGTCCGGGTGGAGGGCCAGAGATTCCTGGTGGGCGCAGCAGGAAATTCCGTTTCCTTATTGGCCCGGCTTCCCTCGCTTGCAGAACCTGGAGAATCCCTTTCAGCGGTGGGCGCGGATGAGGTGTTTAATCCTGAGGAATACAAAACATGGCAATAAGCGCCCGGCGCGTGGCGAAGCGGGCGGGAGCTCTAGCGGGGGTACTGCTGGTTGCGGGTCTTCCGGCCTTCGCGGCGCCCGTCAAAGCGGCAGCCGGATTGCGCTTGCCCGGCGGCGGCTCTCTCCCTTGGACGATCCTGGTTCTGCTCACCGTCCTCACCGTGATTCCCGCCCTGCTGCTTTCCATGACGCCGTTTGTGCGCATCCTGGTGGTGTTCCACTTTTTGCGCCAGGCGATCGGAACCGACACCGCGCCCAGCAACCAGGTGTTAATTGGTCTCGCACTCTTTTTGACGTACTTCATCATGCAGCCAGTGGGCGCGCGGATTTTCACCTCGGCGGTTGTGCCCATGGAAAAGGGCAGGATTACCATCTGGCAGGCGCTCGACGACGGCGCGAAGCCGATGCGGACGTTCATGTTGAAGTACGCGCGCGAGAAAGATTTGGCCGTTTTCATGAACATGTCGAAGCTGCCACAGCCGCGCACTCCGCAGGATCTGCCGATGCGCGTTGTGATTCCGGCGTACATGATCTCGGAGTTGCAGGCGGGATTCCAGATCGGCCTGGTGCTCTTCCTGCCGTTCATGGTGATCGATCTCGTGGTTGCATCCGTGACGACTTCGGTCGGCATGTTCCAGTTGCCTCCGACGGTCATCTCAACTCCGCTCAAGATTCTTCTGTTTGTCATGGTGAATGGATGGAGTCTCGTGGTGGGATCGTTGGTGAAGAGTTTCTATTGACGTGCACAGTTTTGTAAGCTTCGGCCAGGTTTTATTTCTCGGTTTACCTAGCGCCTTCCCCTCACCCGGCCCTAGCGGGCCGGGTGAGGGGTCTTGACCGAACTTTTAGGAACAGGATGTTGAAGGTGAATTCATGACTCCGGAGCGCGTGGTGACGCTGGCGCGGATGACCCTGGAAGTGACGGTCTGGCTGTGCGCGCCGATTCTGATTGTGGCGATCA
This sequence comes from Terriglobia bacterium, assembly GCA_050745065.1. Lineage (GTDB taxonomy): Bacteria > Acidobacteriota > Terriglobia > UBA7540 > UBA7540 > RH2-MAG17b. Next base: position 14,743 of record JBOGJT010000307.1, on the reverse strand, counting down.
TCGTGGGCCTCGTGACCAGTATCCTGCAGGTGATGACTTCGATTCAGGAAATGACGATTGGCACGGTGCCGCGCCTGGCGGCGGTCGGGCTCGTAACGTACATCATGATGCCGTGGTTGATGCGCAAGCTTCTGGCCTTTGCACTTTTGTTGTTTTCGAATTTCCGGCCTTATCTCGGATGACGGAGAAGGATGGAACTGCAGACACTGCTCGCGGCCAACCTTGATAAGGCCGTTCTGATTGGGACGCGAGTGGGCATGTTGATGGTGTTTGCGCCCTTTTTTGGCAGCACGGCCATCCCGCTTCCGGTGAAGGCCGGACTGACCGTGGCGGTCACCGCTGTTTTGCTTCCTGTTTTTCATTCCATGCCTGCGATTCCGGACCTCGCAGGCTGGGTCGAGGTGATGGGGGGCGAAGCGCTGGTCGGGTTGGTCATCGGCCTCGTCATGAATTTTGCTTTCGAGGGCGTTGAAATGGCGGGAACCGTGGCGGGGTTTCAATTGGGCTACTCCATGGAGACGTCGATCGACCCGAATACACAGGCGGCTTCTTCGGTGCTCGCGGTGTTCTACCAGACGCTCGCGCTTCTGTTCTTTCTTCAGCTCGGAATGCACCGCTGGATGCTGCGCGAGCTGGCGAGGAGTTATACGACGCTGCCGATCGGAGCGGCCCAGCTGGATAAAGCCGGAATGATGCGGCTGATGCAAGCCTCCGGATCCATCTTTACCATCGGCATCGAATTAGCCGCTCCCATCCTGCTCGCCACCATGCTGACGGACCTTTCGCTGGGATTTATTAATAAGGCTTCGCCGCAGTTTCCCGTGGTGTTTACGTCGATCTCCATCAAGATTCTGGTGGGTATCGGCTTGCTCGTAATTTCCCTGGGTTTCTGGCCCGGACTGCTGGGTGGGTACTTCAGCCGGGCGTTGGTTACCACCGTGCACGTGCTTCACGGGTGGTAAGGAGACGCGGCGCCGTTGGCGGACGACAGGACAGAACAGGCAACACCTTATAAGCGAAAAAAGGCGCGCGAGAAGGGCCAAGTCGCGCGCAGCAAGGAGTTGCCGGGCGCCCTGGCGCTGATTGCGATTGTGCTCGTGCTGCACACGTTTGCCGTTGGCTTTTTGGCGCAATGGAAAGGTCTTTTCAGCCAGGGCCTGGCAATGGCTTCGACGGGGAGCGACAGCAACATTCTCTACGTCGCGGAAAGGACCGTGCGAATTACGGGGTATTGGGTGCTTCCGTGCCTTTTGCTAGGCCTCGTGGTTTCTGTCATGGGCAACGTCGGGCAGGGAGGGTTGGTGTTTTCCACGACGCCGCTGCAGCCGAGTTTTGGGCGGCTGAGCCCGTCCGCCAATCTGGGCAAGTTGGTTTCAGTGGGCGCTGCCGGGAACTTGCTCAAGACGATGATCCCGATGGCCATCATCAGTTATTTGGCTTTCGCCATGGTGGCCCGCGATTGGAACCGCATCGTGATCTCAACGATGTGGCCCGCTCACCTGAGCATCGCCTGGCTCATGGGGCGCATGTATGAAATCTCGTGGAAGTCGGGCGCCGTCTTTCTGGCTTGGTCCGGGTTTGACTATCTCCTGCAGCGCACCCAGCTCTCGCGCCAATTGCGCATGAGCCGGCAGGAAATTCTTCAGGAGAACAAGGACATTGTCGGCAATCCGCAAATCAAAGCACGGATCCGGAAGGTTCAGCGTCAGATGCGCCGCCGCATGATGATGCGCGAGGTCAAGAAGGCAACCGTCGTGATTACCAACCCTACGGAATACGCGATCGCGCTGAAGTACCAGCCCGGCATCATGCGTGCGCCCGTCGTCGTGGCCAAGGGCCGCAACCTGATCGCACAGCAAATCCGGCAGGAAGCTGTCTGGCACGGCGTGCCCGTGATCGAAAACCGTCCCTTGGCGCACGCGCTATACCGTGCGGTTGAAGTGGGCCAAGCGATTCCGCCTGCGCTCTACGTTGCGGTGGCGGAGATTCTCGCGTTCATCTTCCGCGCTCAGGCCCGAACGCGCGGCGCGGAAAAGGCGCCTGCGGGCGACTCGACTTCCTCGAGGAGACGAGGCTAAAGCGATGGCGACCCTGCCCGGCCCCAAACACGCCGCCCGGCGCTCAAACCGCGATTGGGTGGTCCCCGTCATTGGCGTGGCGATGGTTTTCGTCATGCTGGTGCCGATCCCGGCCATCCTGCTCGACGTGCTGCTTTCCGTGAGTATTACCGTCTCCGTGTTGGTGCTGCTCGTTTCGATGTATATTCAGCGCCCCGTACAGTTCTCCGTTTTCCCCTCTCTGCTCTTGCTCTTGACGCTTTTCCGGCTGTCCTTAAACCTGGCGAGCAGCCGCCGCATTCTTCTGGATGGCAGCCAAGGTCCGGGCGCCGCGGGGAAGGTGATCGAGGCTTTCGGGCAGTTCGTCGTGGGTGGGAACTACGTCGTGGGCTTTGTCATCTTTTTGGCGCTGATCGCGATACAGTTTCTGGTGATCAATCACGGCGCGGTGCGCATCGCCGAAGTCACCGCACGCTTCACGCTGGATGCCCTTCCCGGCAAGCAGATGGCCATCGACGCCGACCTGGGAGCGGGCTTGATCGATGAGACCCAGGCCCGCACACGCCGCACCCAGATTGCTAAAGAGGCCGAGTTTTACGGCGCGATGGACGGCGCAGCTCGCTTCAGCCAGCGCGACTCCCTGGCCACGATACTCATTACGGTCATCAATATCGGGGCCGGATTCCTCATTGGGATCTTCTATCTCGGCATGTCATTCGATGACGCGCTGCGCACATATACCATCCTCACCGTGGGCGATGGGTTGGTGACCATCGTGCCGTCTTTGCTCGTTTCCGTCGCGGGCGGAATGGTGGCGACGCGAGCCTCGTCGGAGGAGACACTGGGGACCGACCTTAGCCGCCAATTGCTGCCGCGCAGCCGCCCCTTATGGATCGCCGCCGGCGTCATGTTTGCGCTGGGTTTAATTCCCGGGCTGCCAAAGTTCTCCTTCTTTCTGGTCTCCGGCGCCATGGCGTTCCTGGCGCGCCAGTCGAAGACGGTTGCTGCGGCCGGGGAGGCCGCTCAGAAGCTCGAAGCCGCGGCCGGGAAACCTAAGCCCGCGGACGCGCCGCCTTCCATGCCGAAGCTGGACGATCTCAGTATGGAGGTCGGATACGCGCTCGTCTCCCTGGTGGACGAAGCGCAAGGGGGCCAGATGCTAAAGCGCGTGCGGGCGCTGCGCCGGCACCTTGCGATGCAGCTCGGTTTTGTTATTCCTTCGGTGCATATTACGGATAATCCCCAGCTTAAGCCCAGGGATTACGTGGTCCGGTTGAGGGGTGTTGAGATTGCGCGGTGGCAGACGGAAGGGAATAAGCTGCTTGCGATCAGCGCCGAATCACAGGCGCCTCCACTCGACGGCAAGGACACACGCGAGCCGGCTTTTGGCGTGGCCGCGAAGTGGATTGATCCGAGTCAGCGCGAGCGGGCGCTCGCCAATGGCTACGCCGTGGTGGACCAGACGTCGGCCATCGCCACCCATTTGGCCGAGATCATCAAGCGTTACGCCCACGAGCTGCTCACCCGCCAGGAGACCAAGCGCCTCCTCGACTCGCTCTCGGAATCGCAGCCCAAGCTGGTGGAAGAGCTGGTGCCCAAGGTTCTCAGCCTGGGCGAGGTGCATCGTGTGCTTCAGCAGCTTTTGCGCGAGCAGGTATCCATTCGCGATCTGCCCACGATTCTCGAGGCGCTGCTCGACGCCTCCGTCGTGGGAAAAAATCCCGTCATGCTGGTGGAAGCCGCGCGCCAAACGCTGGCCCGTTCCCTGGTTCAGCCGCTCCTGAACGAAGAGGGCAAGCTTACCGTGGTCACGATGGACCCACAGCTCGAGGAGCAGATTCATCAGGTGTTTGAAGCCCAAGGCTCGCCGGGCCGTCCGTCGGCAGCGCAGACATCCTACCTAAGGCGAGTGTTGGATGGACTCCGCGCGTATATGGGTGAGCAGGTGACGCTCGCGTGCCCAGCGCTTCTGTGCAGCTCACCCGCACGTTTTCATCTCCGGCGGCTGCTCGAGCCATTTCTTCCCAAGCTCGTGGTGCTCTCGCCCGCGGAGATTCCGAATTCCGTCACCGTTCAATCGATCGGAGTTGTGCGTTGAAGAATTCTCTGTCGGCGGCGTCGCCAATGCGGCGGTATGTTTCTTGAAGTAGAGAGTGACATCAGTCAGCGATGGGTACTCGCTGTCGCGGACGTAGTAGCGGCGGCCTCTGGCCGCCGGCTTCCAGATCGCAAAGACCGGCCGCCAGAGGCTGCCAATACGGAATCGTTCGCTGAGTTTACGTGATTTCGGCGGTGAGATGCCCCGAATCCAGAAATGACCAAGACACAACCCACGATGGCGTCCCTGAAATCGGTCAAACAGAAGTACCAGGACGTGTCGAACCTCGACCAGGAAGAGCGTGACCGGCTTCTGATGGAGAATCTTCCGCAAGTTCATTACATCGCGAAGCGGATTCACGACCGGCTTCCGCCCCACGTTCCCCTGGAAGACCTGGTCAATGCGGGCATTGTGGGGCTGCTCGAAGCGATTCAGAATTTTGACCCGTCGCGCGGCGCGCAGGTGAAAACTTACGCGGAGCTTCGCATTCACGGTGCTATCCTCGACAGCCTGCGGGAAATGGATTGGAGCCCCCGCGCTCTCCGGCGGAAGGGCCGTCAGCTTGAAGAGTCGCACAGCCGCCTGCGGCAGACTTTCGAGCGCTCTCCCTCCGAGCAGGAGCTGGCGGAGGATATGCATATCAGCCTCAAGGCGCTGCGTGCGCTTCTGTGCGATCTGCGCGGGCTGAATCTGGGAAGCATACAGGCCATGCAGCAGGAGGACGGCGGAAGCGACCAGGTGTTCAAGTACATGCCCAACGCGCCGGACGAAGACCCCTATTATATGTGCCTGCAATCGGAAATGAAGACGTGCCTCACCGAGGCGGTGGACGAGTTGCCGGAGCGCGAGAAGCAGATGCTGGCCCTTTACTACAAAGAGGACCTCACGATGAAGGAAGTGGGCGCGGTGCTTGGAATTGGCGAAGGAAGAGTGTCACAGCTTCACTCCGCGGCGATGGCCCGCTTAAGGGTGCGAATGCAGGAATTCCTTCATCCGGCAGGCCGCGGAGAGGGCGAAGTGGAGGCCGAATGGAAAAGGTCCTGACTCAGGATGAGATCAACGCACTCCTGCACGCCGCCCAGACCACGGCAGCGTCGTCCGCGGGCGCAGCCCCGGCGCGAAAATATACGCCGTTTGTTTTTGGCAAGGCGTCGCGCATCTCGAAGCAGCAGGTGAGCGACGTCTCCCAGATTCATGAGACGTTTGCATACCGCCTGAAGAACCGGCTCTCGGCGTATCTGCAGGCTACCATCGAGATCAACCCCATGTCGGTCGACGAAGTGCCATACGCGGAGTTTACGCAACACCTACCGGCGAACACCTATCTGGCCTCGATCAACATTCATCCCAGCAACTCCATCGGCATTTTAAGCCTGGATCTTCCGGTGGCATTCACCATGATCGAGTTGATGTTGGGGGGCGACGGGAAGGGCAGCCCACCGGAGCGCCATACCACGGAAATCGAGGAGAGGGTTCTGCAAACGGTAGTCGATATGATTTGCGATGAGCTTCAAATGGCTTGGCGCCAGGTTATTGAAGTGAACTTTGTGTTCGATCAGACGCAGCGCCCGGCGGAGCTATTCAGGCTTTTGCCGAGCTACGAAAAGATTCTCTTTCTCAGCTTCGAAGTCCGCATGCCCGAAGTGTTCAGCACTCTTACGCTGGCCTTTCCCGCCGCCGTGTCCTCTATTCTGCTGAGGAAGCTCGCCAGAAAGAGCGCGCGAAACCTGGGATCGTCGCAGCAATCGAAGGGTCAAATCAAAGACCGGATCCGGGAGTGCGTATTCCGGGTTGATCTGCTGCTTCCCCCCACTCGAATCCGGGGTAAAGACCTTCTGGAGCTGAACGACGGACAAACTATCATGATCGGGCACCGGCTAAACCGGCCCGCGGTGTTGAAGGTAGCGGGGACTAAGATGTTTGCCGGTTATCCGGTGCGCAGCGGAAAGCAGCGGGGTGCGAAGATTCACCAGAAATTTGCTGTGCCATTTCCCCGGGAAAGGGTCACCGAATGAACAACACCGACGCAATAACTCCTCGCGCGCGGGACTACTTTGCTCTCTGGAATGATTTGATAGCCGGAGGACTGGGCCGGCGCTTGGGCGCGACCGTGTGCGCCGAGTTTTCAGCCGGGGGTTCTGTAGCAACCGGACCTGGTGAAACTTCAGAATCCGGCCTGTGGATTCGGCTTTTCGGCGGTAAGGCTGGCGAACAGGCCTTTTCTTTGACGGAGCCCGATGCCGCCGGTCTGGCGCGATTGCTATCAGGCGTAAATGACGAAGCGGGCAGGCTGAGCGCGGAGGGCAGGGAGACTGTGCTCGAGTTCTTCCAGCAGCTCGCCACCGTGATTCCCACCGCGGATTGGCTCGGCATGAATTGCGAGCTCGAGACTTCCGACGTTCCCCGGATCGACTGGGAGGCCTCGGTCCAGGTGCACGTCCAATTTTCCGGCCCGCAGGGGGCGTTGTTCCATCTCCGCGTGTTGTTGAGCGCCGATTTTGCATCCGCCATCGAGTCGTCCAAGAGAGGAACGGATGCTCCGGGGAAAGACCCTCTGCCAACAAATCCCGCGTCTGCGGAAAAAGCCCAGGCTCGGGCGCAACGCGACGTGAATCTGGAGTTGTTGATGGATGTTGAGCTCGAAGCCACCCTTCGCTTCGGACAGCGGGAGATGCTGCTCGGCGATGTTCTCAATCTCGCTCCCGGAAGCGTGGTGGAACTCGACCAACAGGTTCAGGATCCCGTTGAGCTCCTCGTCGGCAGCAAAGTGATTGCCTGGGGTGAGGTTGTGGCCGTGGACGGGAACTATGGCCTTCGCATCATCGGGCTGGCCAGCCGCGAGGAGCGCCTTGAATCGCTTCGCCGCTGAACGCTGTCGCGGTCGCAGGCGATGGCGGCGCGTGAGACACTTATGAATTCACTTCCGCAAGAATGCCAGAATACCGGCTGCCCGCGCCGGAAGCGCGCGTGGTTGTGGCGCTTCCGGCGGCCCAAGGGAACCTGGCTGAACCAGAGCTGGTATTGCTGCCTGGAATGTTTTGAAGAGGGTGCGACGGAATCCTTTTCCCGCTTCAGCCTCAAAGCGGACCGAGGCCGCGCCACGCGCTACCGGCTTCCGCTGGGGTTGTTGCTCCTCTCGAAGGGCCTGATCAGCAGTCAGCACCTGCAGGATGCGCTTAAGGCGCAGCGGGAATCGCAGAGGGGCCGGCTGGGAGAGTGGCTGCGCCAGGAGGGAATCCTTACTGAGGAGCAGTTGACATCTGCGTTGGGCGTACAGTGGGGTCTTCCCGTCTTTCATCTGGCCGAAAGCACGGGGTTTGCGGAGTGCGCCGCGATGGCTCCGCTGCCGATCATGGACGCGTCACGCATGGCATTGGTCCATTACATGCCCACCAGCCACACGCTATACACCGCCTTCTCGGATGGCATCGACTTTGCCGCCCTTCGTGCGCTCGAGCAAATCCTCGCGTGCAACACGCAGCCGTGCGTGATCGGAGAAAGTGAAATGACCGAGGCCCTGGACCAAATGCGCCGGCTGCCGCGCCCCGCAGAAACGGTGCTGGAATGTCCTGGAAACCCACAGGAACTCGCCGCCACCACCAGGGAGTGGATGGAGTCCAACAAGGCGGACCAGGCGCGTGTGGCATCCTGTTCGGAATATGTGTGGGTACGAATCGAGGCCGCGCAGCGCACCGGCCACCTCCTGTTCCACCTTCCCGAGGCCCGGCCCCAGGTCATCCCCTGATGGCGCGGGTTAGCCCGCATAGGGTGCTATACAGGGTGTGACGCCTGAGCGGAGTTCGGCTCTGTAGCGGCGGCCTCTGGCCGGCGTCATTTCAGCGTTCCCTTCCTTCGTCAGGGCAGGCTCCGAGCGCCGCTACAGCAAATGCCCATCGCTGACTGATGACGCTCTCCATAGATTATTGTTTCCTTACCTGCTACGGCAGCGGTTCCGGTCTGGTTAAAGGGTGGCCGAAATTATAGAAAAACAAGGGTCGGCGTCGTTGTGCCGCCACAAACGCAGGCCATTGTTTCCGCATCGTTTCTAAAGGTGATTCCCCGTGCGCCGATACAACCACTCAGGGATGAGAATGCGGTCCGGGATTTTCCGGCTTTCACCCGAAATTGAGGCCGTGATGATTTCAAGAGATCAGGAGCCATACTCCGGTCTAATCGAAGGAGAGGAGACTGGCAGCTTAATCCGCTCTCTCCGAGTTGAGGTAGACCTGTTTGGCTTGCCCCCCGCGCTCGACCGGCTAAACCAACTGTTGAGCGCCGCTCCTGTTGATCTCAACCATCTGGGCGAAGCCATTGCGGGAGATCCCAGCCTGGTGGCGGAATCTCTGAAACTTTGCAATTCTTCGTTGTTTGGCCTCTCGCATCCGGTCGCGAGCCTCTCGCAGGCCGTGATCATTATGGACGCTGAGATCGTGCGCAACCTCCTTTTCACCTGCTGGCTCATCCGCTACACCGGCGCGCACGTGATGGCAAGGGAAAACCGGCTGTTTTGGCGCCACAGCCTTCTGGTGGCGCAATTGAGCCGGCGGGTTTGTGAATGGGCGGACTTTGCGCAGCCCGAGCGGGTGTTCCTGGCCGGGTTATTACACGATGCCGGGGTTTTACCGTTCCTCACATTGTTCTCAAGAATTGGGGCGGCAGGTCCCGACGGGATTTTTTGCCAAGTCGGGGATTCGATCGAGGTGCAGAGGCGGCGCTATGGAGTGGATCATTGCGAGCTCGGCCTGAAGATGGGAACGGTCCTGGGCTTCCCGGCGGGTCTGGTGGAGGCCGCGGCACGGCACCACGAACGCGGAGCGGCGCTCGCGGGCATCTCGCCGGTGTGCTTTGTCAGCGCCGGGGAAGCGCTCGCCCGGTGTGTTAGCGAAAAGCAGAGCGCGCCCACGGGCCTGCTCATCAGGAATACCCTCGCCGAGTACCTGCCGGGACTGACTCGCGCCGTCAGCATTGGTTTGGTGGAGGCGTTGGAGTCCGACCTGCGGACCGGCGCGTCGCCGTTTGAGGCAATCGGCGGAGACGTCTGGGAGAACGAACCGGCCTCCTCAGGCAGTTTTCCAAAAACGGAGAAGACATCGAACGCAAGCGGTTGACGCGAGCATCCCAGGGCCGCCCCATGAAGAAAATTTCCGTGCTGATTGTGGATGATTCCTCGGTGATGCGAAAGATGGTGGAGCGCACGCTTCGTCAGGCCGGCCTTGATCTCTAGAAAGTGATGGAGGCGGACAATGGTATCGACGCGCTGCGCCTCGCGCGGGAGAATTCCCTTGATCTGATACGTAGTGACATCAACATGCCGAAAATGGACGGAATCGAGTTTCTGCCTCAGATCTAAGGCATTGAGGGTGCAAGAAGCGCTCCCATCTTGATGATTACCACAGAGGGAAGCGAGCCCAAAGTGATGGACCAGGCAGCCGCCATGCGAGAGCGGGAGGCACTCAAGTTGATTTTTTTACCGGGGTTTTCCACCGCCGCCTCGGTGACGCGTGTTTCTGGCCTCGGTGTGGGCATGAATGTGGTTAGAACGAACGTCGAGAGGATCGGCGGCGCGGTCGATGTGCAAACCGTTGCGGGCCGAGGGTCAACCGTGACGATAACGATTCCACTCGGCGCGGCGACCGTGAAAATCCCTCTCATGGATCAATGAGGATTACATATAATCGTGACACACGATGCCGTGGCGGCGGCCGCCATGCCCTGTTTCGGCGCTCAGAGAGCGCCGCTGCAGCGAAAACTGCGGCGACAATAAGTCATCCTTAGCGGGTTGCTGAAAAGCTCCTTTTAGGTGTCATTCTGAACGCAGCGAAGAATCTCAGCATTTCCGCTCAGGATAAACTCCGCGAAGAATCTGCCGTTGTTTTGAATCCATGAGTTGCGACGCCCCTACGCCGTATTTTCGTGCTGTGCGGGTGTCGCAGAGCGACAGCGGAGGCACCTTGTCCCCCGAAGTGGTAAATCAGATTCGTGCCGCCAATTTGGAACTTGCCCGGTTTCTGGCGCAGATCCCCCGCCTCGTACCAGGCGAGCATCTCCCCGCGCTGGGCCGCATTCAGGATCAATTGCTGGCGCTTGATTCGATGATCTCGATCCTGGCGCGTTCCCTGGGCCCTTCGGACCCACGCGCCGGTCTGGATGAGGACGTGCGGACGCAAGTGGATCTTTACGCGGCAAACCTCGAGCAGTTGAGGGACTTTGTGACGCGGCTTCAGGCCTACACGGAGACACGCCGCGGCGCACTTAGGCAGCAGGCTCATAATCTCGTTGAATCCATGCGTTGGTGTGAGACCGCGAAGATCACGCTGGCGGAGTAGCCGATCGTGGGTTATCCCAGCTTCAGGTAAGTGAAAAGGGTGTCCTGAGAAATGCTGGCAAAGGCTTGCAGAGCGGCCTGGAGTGTGGTTTGATCTTGCGCCAGGTCGGAGGCCGCTGTCGCCGTATCCGCGCCGATCAGCTTGCCGTTCTGCGTCGTGAGGGTCAGTTGCTCCTGCGTGAGGTTGTTGTTGATAGAAGTCAGTTGATCGATCGTATTTCCATAGAACGTCCGCTGCTCGTTAACAGCATTGAAGGCTGAGGTGAGCTCGCTCACGGCCCCCTGAACGTTGGTGTTGCTGGCGAGTGCCTTGCTCAGGTCCTGAAGGGACTGGAAGACGTCGGCGCCGGCGCCGTTGAAAATGCTGCTTCCGGGAAGGTTGGCGTTAACCGATTGACCTGGTCCTACTTGGATCGTGCTCGTTTCGGCGTTTCCAGCGTAGGAAACCCCGGAAGGTGACAGGGCGTTTGCTGCGTAAGGCGCGGTCGTCACCTTTGTGCCAGCGAATAGATAATTACCCTGGTAGGCGGTGTTGGCGAGCCCCAAAACGGTTTGTTGGATGGCTTGAACTTCCTGTGACATGGCTTGCAGCTCGGACGGGGAATTTGTGCCGTTTGCACCCTGAACGCCGAGGGATAACGCCTCGTTGAGATTGTTGACTACCGATCCCAGCGTCGCATCCGCCGTCTGCAGCGAGCCTTCGACTGTTGAAATGCTCTGCTCGAACTGGTCATTGTTGGCGTATTCTGCCTGGTTTTCGATATACGCCGAAGTGGCGGCGGGGTTATCCGAGGGCTGATTGACGCTCTGCCCGGTGGAAACCTGCTGCAAGTCGGTGTTCAGCCGTGTGCGGTCATTCGTCACGGCGTAGAGCATGGTTGAGTAAAGATCCGGCGCTATTCGTAGTCCCATGAGGTCACGTCCTCAGATTCCTTAATAACGGGCCGCCGAGCGACTCCGTGCGTGCGTCATTCTGAGCGGGAGGCGGCGAAAGAAGCTCGTACCTCATTGCTGAAGCGCAAAAGCAGATTTTCCGCTTCGCCCAGAACGCCAGATATACATGATGTCATGAGGCAGCAACGTTCGACTCTGTAGCGGCGGCCTCTGGCCGCCACTACAACTGCGGCAACGGCAAATAACCGGCCCCGAACCACGCCGCTCCGTATAAAACGAGTCTTTCAGCAACCTGCTCGTCTTTGCGTCGGAGTGCGCTTACTGCCTCTCTCACGCCCGTAGAATCCTTATCGGCAGATCAAATCATATTGATCGTTGTTGTAATCAATTGATTCACCATCGAGACAACCTGGGCCGAGGCCTGGTATGCCTGCTGGTACAACACCAGGTTTGACGCCTCCTGGTCAAGCGAGACTCCCGAGACCGATGTCAACTGGTTTTGAAGCTGCTGCAACAGGGCGCCTTCCGCTTGCTGCTGCGTATTTGCGAAGGAAACCTGGTTCCCGATGCCATTGACGGTGTTGGTGTAATAGTCGGTAACGTTCTGCCCTGAGACGATCGGTTGGTTCTGCAGGTCGGCCAGCAGTTGAGCGTTTCCATTGCTGCCCACCGTGCCATCCGAGCTGGCGGCGATTTTGGCGGGATCGGTAATGGCAACGGAAAAGTTCGCGGCAGAACCGGCCACGCTGGCCAGAGGCGTGAAGAAGTTGCCCCCAGCCGCCCCGGACAAGTCGTATCCGGCGGCAGACTGGGTGTTGAAAGATTGCGTAATATTGTAGGCAAGGTTATCGAGCGAGCTTTGGGTGTTTGGGATCGACGTGTCGCGCGCCTGAATAAGACCGCCCAACCCGCCTTCGGTGATGGTTTTTGTTATATCGCTTCCGTTCGAATAGATATCCTGCATGCCGGTGGCGGGGTTGAGCTGAGTCTGAAGCTTGAAGCTCTGGTTGCCAACCACCAGCAGCGAACCGTTCTGCGTGGCAAGGGTGTAGTTCCCGCTGAAATTATTCGTCACGGTGAGCCCGATGACATTAGAGAGCTGATTGACCAAGGCCGTGCGCTGGTCGGTGAGCGCGCCCGTGTCGCCGCCCTGAGCCGCCAGAGAATCAATCTGGCCGCTGACCGCCGCAATTTGCGAGGTAAGCCCATTGGCCTGGGAGACGTCCTGCGTGACGGTTTGATCGAGGCCCGTCTGCACTTGGTTCAGGCCGCTTGAAGCCTGATGGAAAGCGTTGGTGAGGTTTTGCGCGGCGCTCAACACCCCTTGGCGCAAGGGGACACTGGCAGGGCTCGCAGAAAGGGCTTGCAGGCTATTGAAGAACTGGCTGAGCACGCCCCCTAGGCCGACGCCCTGGGTCTCGTTGAACAAGGACTGCACCTGGTTCATGCCGCCGATGAAGGAGTTGAGCTGCCCCTGATTCGACGTCTCCTGCTGGATGCGTAATTCGAGCACCGGGTCGCGGATGCTTTGAATATCCTGCAAAGTCACGCCCTGTCCGAACAGCAGGTGATTCATCTGGATGGGAGTCTGCTCCACCAGATCGGGGCGCTCGCGTGTGTAACCGGGCGTGTTGGCGTTGGCAACGTTGTTTGCGGACACCTCCAACGCGCCCTGATCCGCCATCAGGGCGTTGGTCGCAATTCCGAGCGTTCCGGATAGTCCGCCCATGGCTTACAAGCCTCCCTCGGTCGGCAATGTCGCAGCACCCTCGAAGGCCGGTGGGTAAACGCCCAGGCAGTGGGACACGATGTTCGTCATAACCTTAAGCGTCGAACCTGCCCGCTGAAGAAACGCCGCGTATACCTCATTGCGTCTGCCGGCTTCCACGCGCGCTGCTTCCGAGTCGTACCAAAGCTGGCGCATACGCTCTGTGGCGCCGAGGTCGTCCGCTGCGGCTTTCTCGATCGCTGGCTGTTGACGGGCGGCAAGCCGCGGCGACAGGCTCTGGTAAGCCGCACTCCGTTTAAACTCGGCGATGCCGAGGTCCACGCGGCGCAGCTCGGCGCAGAGGCGCAGTTTTTGCAGGTCGTGAATCTGGATTCCTTCAATATCCAACACGACGCAGGCCTCCTGGGCGGCCGCCACTTCGCGCGAGAGCAACCGGTACGCGCGGCATCGCTCGGTTAGCAACGTGATGAATTGAGAGATTTCGGGAGTCATCGGCTATGCGTCAAGATCCAACTCATGTTTTAGTTGGTCATCTTCCGTTTCCTCCGGTTCACGGTCTTCCACCGGCCCCGCCTTCGCTGCGGGCGGCCGGAGCCTGGATTGCGAGCGTGGGCCGGTATAGGGCCGGTCTTTAACTGCCTCCGCCGCCGGGGCAATGGGGATGGGCGACGGACCAAGGTAGTCCGCCATAGGCCATGGCTCCCTTCATACCGGACCGGTTACGCTCCGGTGTTGGACGGCGCGCCGAAAAGGTCCGAATGAATGGCCTCGGCGATTTGTTGACTACTGGCTTTGTAGGTGCCGTTTTCCACGGCCTTTTGCAAAGCCTGCACGCGATCTTGACGCACACTAGGTACTGCAGCAAGCTGCGCTTTAAGCGCTTGCACGCTGGTGCCGCTTAGTGAAAGCTCGGAACTCGAAGCGCCTTCGAATTGCGCAACTGCCGTGCCTTGATTCTTGTTCGCAGCTTGAGCGGCCGGCTGCGCGTCAACCTTTCCACTTGCCGGCGTTGAATTGGGGAAACTGATATTCATCAAAGTCCTCCTGGCCTGTTCTTCGATCTATATATCGGCCAGGCCTAAGAAAACTTTAATCCCAAACCGTGTCCTGAATATTCCCGCCACGGGGACGGAAGAGCACGCCTGCGATATCGCTCCCCACGCCCCTGCCGTCGTTCTCTATTCTCGGCCTCTTCGGCGGCGTCCGGTCGTCGCTTCCAGGCTGTAGGGGCGGCGTCCCCGCCGCCGAAAGGAGAGAGAGCAAGACCGGCGGCAGGGACGCCGCCGCTACAGCGCATTGTCCAGTGGTCCTACGCAATTTTCCTCCCGCCCGCTTGCGCCTTGTGGTGTGCCAGGCTCGGGGCTAACTCCTGGTAGAGCATCCGCGCAATGCCCAAACCTCCAGCGTTCGCCACACCCGTCGCGGCGGCCTGAATGCCGAAGCCCTGCATCGTGTCCGCGCCAGGGTCGGCGCCTTCGCCAGACGCCACGCCCGTCAGGTCCGTGCCCTGCTCCATTTCGCTCCACAGATTCGAGATAAGGATCGCCTCGAACTGTTGGCATTCCTTAAACAGCTTGCGGCTTTGCGGGCTGGAGTTCGGATTGGGCGCCGGAGGCGCAGCGTTGCGCACGGCGTACAGG
>JBOGJT010000306.1:0-15138 GCA_050745065.1 Terriglobia bacterium | reverse complement strand
GATGATGAGTAGACCTCATTCGTGGACACCACGCGATCAAGTTGCTGAAGAGGCTTTGTAAGCGCGTCATGTTGAGGAGTTGTCATGTCGCTTTGCGACACCCGCAAAGCATGAAAACAGAGCGTAGGGGCGACCGCCTGATTGAACCTGTTTATTGCTCATCGCGAAGGCTCACCCTTCGCGATGAGCAAAACGAGAAAACCCGCGAGTTTCGCCCGGAAAGCCACAGGCTTTCCGCACAGCGCGCGGCAGAGCCGCCCAACCCGCCGCCAATTTCGACAGCGCTGCTTCGAAGCCGCCGCGACGTTCCTCGGCTCCGGTTTGCCGCCCAGGCCCGCATGTCAGGTCGAGGCGGGCATCGCCGGCGGCTCCAGCTTCCCGACGATAAGCATGAAACATGCGAGCCCTGCTAGCAGCACCAACGGCGCCAGGGCGAAGCCTGCGAAGTACGACCCTGTGCGGCCAATCAAAATCCCCGTAACCAGCGGTGAAAGAATGCCTCCGATGTTACCCATAAAGTTCCCGATTCCCATCCACGTTCCCACCTCTTGAGGCGGGGCACAAGTCTGGAAGATCACGAGGACGTTTGCGGCGCCGAATCCGACCAGAGAAGACGCGCACACTAACACCAGCGCGGCGGTCGCGCTCGTGACCCACACCGCTGGGATCAGCAGCAGCCCCGTCACAAACGCAACGGCGATGAGCCTTTTCCGCACTCGCGTCGGGTCCATTCCGCGGCGGATCATACTGTCGGCGGCGTGGCCCCCGAGGGGTTCCGCGACGGCCCACACCAGGAACGGCAGAGCAGAAAAGGCGCCGGCTTTCAGCAAGGTGAGATGGCGCACCTTCACGAAGTAGTCCGGAAGCCAAGCCATCGTCATGTACCCGAAGTAGCTATAGCAGAGAAAGCCGAGCGATGCGCCAATCAGGTTACGGTTGACGGTTGCGCGCCCAAAGGAAGATTTGCGGCGTTTCGGTTCCGCGCGATTGGCAGCCAGCGCGGGCGGGAAAGCCAGCACCCATGGAATGATCCACAGAAGAGCGAGGAAACCTACGATCATGAACATATGCCGCCAACCGCTCTTCGCCACCAGAATCGCAATGAACAGCATGCCCACCACCAAGCCCGCGTTCGTGCCAGCGTCGAAGACGCCGGAAGGCAGGCCGCGCTCCTGGGGAGGGAAGCACTCGCTGACAACTTTCGTGCTACCCGACATATATACGGATGCTCCGACTCCTAGCACGATGCGCAGGAGAATCAGCATCGCAAAGCTTTCCACAAGTCCCGATAGTCCGCAGGCGAGCGAGAACAGGGCCAAGGTCCCGGCATAGAGCCAGCGCAGATTCCACCGGTCGACGAGCCACCCCATCGGGATTTGCATCAGCGCATAAGACCAGAAAAATGCAGAAAGCAGGATCCCTTCGGAGGCGGGTGTCAGTGAGAAATCGATGGAAATGGCGGGAAGCGCGACGGAAATGGTTGCGCGGTCCAGGTAATTGATGAGCGCGGCAAGGAAAAGCAGGCCAACGAGCGTCCATCGGCGTGAGTTCGTGATTTCTGGCATCCGTCAGCACACCATTGTAGAGACGCCAATGCCGCGCATCGGCGTGAATTTAGCATGAGGACGGCGTAACGCGAACCTGCGCGTTTATGATTCGCGTTGCCCATTGCAGGCCCCGCGCTGGGTCATGTTGTCCAGGGTCAGAATAGATAACATCAATTGGCGCAGCGGATGGTAGTTATCCTGCCGGAAGGCATGAGGCTGCCATGTCATCTGGCGGTCCGCAAAAAGCATGTAGCCGGGATTGCCTCGCGCTTTCTGAGAGAACTTTTCGTCGATGACCTCTTGCGCCATTCCAAAGTACCTTGCCGCCCACCTCGCACCTGTTTGCTCAAAAACTTTCAGGGTTGCTATCAACGTTTCGTGTAGCGCCCAAAGAGCCTTCATGTACTCATACTCTCCGGCAAAGCGTAGTTGAAGGCCCGTCCCGAGAGGGTCCTCAACGGGCCATTCGTAGCACGGCTGGTCCACGTTGATCCACTGCGACAGTCCTCCGTAAATATGGTCCCAGCCCGCATCCAAATGACGGCGGATTCGAACGGAGCAGGTTTCCCACAACACCGTATCGCCACGGCGCACCGCCTCTTCCATGGCCATCCATAGAGCTTCGATGCAGTGGCCGAAACGCGATTTGCGCTCCTCTTCCTTCGGCCGGCTGAAATCAAAATACAACATCTCGGTATTCAGGCCGATCTCAGAGTTGTAGTGCTTGTTGACGACCGCATCGAGAGCTCGATCCGCGATGGCCTCGATCTCCAGATTATCCCACCGGCGGAGCATTTGGGTCGCAATGTACAGGATGACCATCCACAAACCCAACGGCCGCACCGCGTTTTGAGTGCGCCACAAATAGGGAAAATCTGCGCCACGGTAGCGAAAGTTGGGGCTGTCAAAATCCTTGAAAAGCTTGCGGAAGAGCTGAAAACTAAGCTCGCGAGATTCACTGTCGCCCGTCGCCGCGGCGTATTCCTGTAGTCCTTCGACCACGAAGTACATCCCTTCGGTGTCTCCGCTGAACGGCTTTAGAATCCCACCTTCCCGCGAAAGCTTTTCCGCAAACCATCCATCCGGTTGAACAGCGTAGCGCAGGACAAAATCCTTCGTTTTCCGCGCGACTTCGAGGCAGCGGGAGTCTTGTCCGAAGTGGTTGTACAGGAAACTGTAGACCCAGATGGCGCGACCCTGGAACCACAGCACCTTTTCGGTGTTGTGGCGCGCGCCATCGTAATCCAGGGCGCACATCACGCCGCCGTTTTCGTGATCAACGCCGTGCCGATCCCAGAAAGGCAGTGCGACCTCGAATAATTCGTGGTGAAAACGGCGGCGCCATTCCTGGAGGAGCTGTCCGGCCAGTTGGTTTCCCTCGAATTGTTCCAAAGAAGACGTCCTCATCACCATTTGGCGTCGATCCCAGGCGATAGAATTCCGGCAAGCGCGCGGCCGGTGAGGCTGGTCACCGTATTGAACGCGTTCGCCTTCGCCCCGCCTTCGGCGCCACTATTGAGGAGACCGTAAGACTTCGCGTTCTGAGGATTGAGAACGAAAGCGTCCCATCGCCGGACGGCATTCAACACGCGCGCGTCTTGATGCGCATGGTCGTAATACCAGATGAGGTAGTTGATGATGCCAGGACTCCGCGTCCGATCCCAGCTTGCCCGCCCTAATTTGGACCAGGTTCCGTCCGTGAGTTGGTTGCGAAGGAGGAATTCGATATTCGGCCGTATGGCTTTCTGGATCCGGGACCTCCAGACGGGGTTGCCGCAGTAGAGATTGAAGGAGAGAATGCCTTCGCCAACGTACGCGGCAGTCCCATAAGTCATCTTCGTCCACAGATTGTAATCGGTCTTCGGGTCGCCGCGTTTCGCCCAGTCCGCCCCCTCATCAGCGCTGATATAGGGAATGTTGCCGTCGCTGCGCATCGTGCTGAGTATCCACTTCAGTCCGCGGTAGGCCACCTCGCGGTATCGGTCTTGCTTCGTCATGGAGTACATCCAGGTGTAAATCTCGGCCCCAGTCAGCGCGGTTGAGAGCGTATACTCCTTCTCGGATGCCCCGCCCATGGTTTTCCCTCTTACGCGATCCCAGCCATCGCCTAAGGCGCCGTCCTGTTGAATCATCCCGTCTTTCGGGAGCGCGTCAGTATAGCGCCTCACCGCATCGAAATACCCTTTCTGCCGCCGCTGGTCAACATGCCGGTAAAGAGCAATGAAGAGCCCGAGTGCGCTGCCCGTATCCGCCAGGTATACCGTGCCGTAACCTGAGGCCCAGAAGCCGTTCGGCATCTGGCGCTTCAGCAGGTAATCGCCGTAGGCGACCGCCGTATCGAGATAGCGGCGGTCGCCAAAAATTTCATATCCGGCTACAAGGTCCCGCATGTAATAGCCACCGACATAAATGGTTGGCTCGTCGCTCCTGTTCGCCACGATGAAGTCGCAAATATTCTTTAGCAGCTTCCGAGTTTGCGCGCACCCTGAATCGGCGCAAAAAGGGGAGCTATTTTGTGCTTGAGCAGCACTGGAAGGCCATGGAAACAGGGCAAGCGCAATCCCAAGTGTGAAAAAAAGCAGTAAACGTGATTTCCGCATCAGTACCTTTTCACCTGTCAATATTTGACGAGCTTTTTCGAGCCAGTTTTGTTGCTGCCCGGTCACGATTGTGGCGGCGTTGCAGCCATGCTCTCAGTTCCCAGGAAGTGTGTGAGCCATTCCATAGCAAGTTTGTCCGCTTCAGGCGTCGGGTTATGCTGCTTGTTGTAGTGGATGTAGTAACCGATGTCCTGGGGCTTGCCGTACAGCTTATAGACTTCTCGAGCGGCATTGATGTAGTACCAGCTCTTTGCCGTGTCGCACATATCACCGCCGATCAAGAGGAACGGCCTCGGCGCCGTCAGTCCAAGCAGTTCGTGTTGGTCGGTTCCTTTAGGAATACCGTGGATAAAGTCGCCGAAATACCAGTAGTCATCGTAATTCGAGAAGTCCAGGCCGATTCCCGGCTCACTCGCGACCACTGCCCGAATGCGCTCGTCGAACGCTCCCGCGTACAACGCCATTTTCCCGCCCATCGAGTGGCCGATGATGCCGATACGTTCGCGATCGACTTCAGGCAGAGTGTACAGGTAATCGACCACACGGTGCGCATCCCACACCCACTTGCCGAGGCCCGTACAGCGGGGATGCTTCAGTTTCAAATGGGCCACTGCTTCTGTGTCGGCGGGCCCATAATCCGCCTCCCACCATCGTACGGCTACGCCAAGGAATCCTCTTTGGACCGCCATCCGGGCAAATGCCACGATTTTTCCGCCGAAGAATGCGCAGCCCGATAAATCACGCCCCGCCGGATCATCGACATCGTAGAAAGGCACCAGAACAACCGGAAAGGGCCGGGTGAAAGCTTGGTGCGGCATCAGCACTAAAATCTTCACCCACGAATCCGGCTCGGTCTGGAGGCGCATAATTTTTCCGCTATAATTCTGGTCTTTCACGGTCCCGATCAACCGTGTTTTGGGCTGCGGCGGGCTCGTCTCCATATCCCCAAGCAATTTCAACCATTTGGATTCGATTTTACTGCGGCGGCGGTCCCAATCGGAAAGCGTCATGCCGGCTGAAACCAGCGGCGCCAAGTTCCCGATCGTGCTTTCGTAGCCAGACGGAGGCTGGTTGTAGGGCTCGAACCAATGCTTGCCGTAGCGCCGCACTGGGGCGGACGCAAAGGTGGTGATGCTGCGGCAGACACGAAATCCGGTGAAACGGCTCTTATAGCTTGCCTCCATGCAGGACCATGCATTGCCTTGACCCGGGCGTTTAAGAGGCCCATGGGTGTCCGACCAGGCGGAGCCATTGCTGATAAAAGAGCCACCTCGCATGACGCGGTCCAGCCCGCGTTCTGGTCCGGCAGGGTCGAACGACCGTTCCGGTTTCGGAACCGGATCGAAGAAATCGTTGCACCATTCCCAGACATTTCCGTACATGTCATACAATCCGTATTCATTCGGAGGGTAACCACCGGCAGCCTTCGTACCGGAGGTCTTCAGCTCCTGGAGAAGGTCGTCGACGCTCTTTGTGTCGTACCCGCCCAGGTTGGCAACGGACTGGGCAGACGGCCCGGACGAGGAAGTCCTGGAGCCCGGGATAGCGAGGCCGCATTCGTTAGTCCTGGCGGGGGACGGAGGGGGCACGGGGCCCGCGGCATGGACCCATTCGGCTTCCGTCGGAAGACGATAACCGTTTTTGGACAAATTGCAGAATCCGGATTCAAGATCGTAGCACGGCTCAAGACCGTCTTTGGTGCTGCGAAGGTTGCAGTATCGAATAGCCTCCCACCAGCTCACCGTTTCAACGGGCAAATTCGGGCCTTTATGAAATGCCGGGTTATATCCCATAGTTTCCTCGAACTCGCGCTGCGTGATCTCGGCAGGACAGATGAGGAAATCTCCGATAGTGATGGTAACTGGGACAGTCGTATAGGGATCCACCGTCTGGTAGCTCGTCCCAGGCACTTTGACCAGACTTGCCATCTGCGGCGCGGTCGGCTCCCCCTCGCCAGAATGCTCCGCGAGGCTTGCGTTGAAAGCGAGATTTCGGTCTGCAATGAAGACACCCGCGGCCACCGCAGAATCCTTGAGAAAGTTCCGCCGCTCCATAACTCTCCCTCAGTTGGGGTAATTGGAATTCTTTGCTGGACGCTTTGCAGCCAAGCCCGAGTAGATAGCACGCACAACAGCACCCGAGAGTCCGAAGCCTGCGACGACTCTATGATTTTGATGGCGTTTCACGCGCTGTGCTGCTCAGAACGAAAACTTCAATGCAAACCGCACCTGCCGCTGCCCGGTGGCTGAACTAATGGTATCGTAGCCGTTAAGGTCCGAAACTATTCCGTTCGTGAAGATGGCATCCGATACACTTGTACTCGGATTTGCGAATTGAGGTGTATTGGTAAGGCCGAAGGCATCCGCCCGGAACTGAAGATCGAAACGCTCTTTGATTTTGAAGTTGCGCGCAAGGCTCAAGTCGATGTTAAAGAAGCCAGGACCACGCAGAATATCTCTCCCGCTAGTGCCAAATCGCACGCCGGTGATAGGCGCAAACGCATTCGGATTGAAATACGGTTCGCCTGGCCCGTGCCCCCCCAGGATGGCGACATGAGAAAGAACCTGGTCGGCCGTCTGCTTGTTCCCGGGGGCGTTCACCGAGGCTCCCGAAGAAGTGACCGTAAAGGGTAAGCCGCTCAGTCGGCTCAGAATGGGGCTGATCTTCCATCCGCCGAGTATCGCTGAGCCGATACCGTGAGTCGCCCACCTCTGCCCCGCACCGAACGGCAAATTGTAGACCGAATAGAAGCGAAAGTTCTGTGTTTGATCGAAACCGGCAGGGGCTCTGTTTCGGCCAAGCATCGGCCCCCATGACCAAGTTAAGCCATCATATGCCAAGTCGGCATAGTCGATGGCTTTAGAGTAGGTGAAAACGGCACCCACGAGCTTGTTCCCCGCCCGCCAAGTTGCCTGGGTCTGCAACGAATTGTAAACTGAACTCCCGACAGGACCGATCTCGGAGATCGAGTTCGGATTGCCCCAAAGCTTATACAGAGGAGTCCCCTGATTGCCGGCACCGGGACCGCCGGCGTTGATATCGTCAATCGCCAGGGTACGGACGCCATGTGTCCCAACGTAGGCAGCCTGCGCATTAAAGCCCGCCGCAAGCTTCCTCTGTATGGTGAAGCTGTATGATTCAATGTAGCCACGGCGGAAGTTTTGTGGAAAAACTTGCGTCCCGAGATACGTCGGCAGTGGGAATTTGCCAAGGCTTAAGTCAGGTCCAACGAACGCGGGCAGTCCCGTGACTAAACTGCCCGCAGCGGAGTAGGAATTAATGCCATTTATCTGCTGTGAGACGGTCAAAGGATAGCTGCTGAGCATGTCTGCAAACGCATAGGGATCAGTGCTCATTCCGTAACCAGCGCGGATAACAGTCTTGTTGTCAAGACGGTAAGCAAGGCCTAACCGAGGATTGACCTGCCCGAGGCCCACATCCATGTGCGCATTCGATGGGACGCCATTTACCCCTCCCAAGTACGCGAGGTTCGTCGCCGGGTTGTAAGAAACTCCGCCGAAGTGGTCCTGCGTGGGATATTGATATTGTTCGTACCGAAGCCCATAATCCACACTCAACCTTTTCGTCACCTGCCATTGGTCTCGCCCATAAAACGCATACTGAGTTTCGCGCAAGGTCGCAGGATCTAGGTATTGGTAATCCTTTCCCATCGACTGAGGTAGCCCGAGCAGGAAATCAGCCCAGCCGTTGTACGCATCCGGCGCGGGTCCTCCGTTCAAGGCGGTGAGTCCGCCTGTAAAAGTGAATCCGCCGCGAGGGCCGAAATCTAGCTGGGGCTGGAAATGGTTCATCTCGAAACGACCGAAATACATCCCAAAGCGTATAGAATGAGGGCCTTTTATCCAACTTAGGTTTACGGAGTACGTATATTCGTTGTCATGATAAACAAAGGGACTGTAAGGTTCAGAGTCGCCAATCGATGAAAACCCTGATATGTTAAATCCTGGCATACCGCCTTGCAGTGAGTTTGTGCCGTTCGTGCCAGGAATGTGAAGTACGTCTAGGCCGACGTTGCTCCCCATGTCTGCGAGTGTAGATGAAAGGCTCTCCCGAGTGTAACCGGCATTCGCATCCAGCAATAGACTGGGTGTGAAGGTGTAGGTGCCGCCTAACGCCACAACCTGCGCCAGACTGGGTGAGGTGCCCGGATGGAGGTCCACGTTGGGTTCGCCCCCTGCCGTGCCAAGCGCTGCGGGGTTATCTATTAGAGCAGGTTGTGCGCTGTATCGCCCAAAGATCGAAGCCCGTTGCGTAGGATTATAGTTGATTTTGAGGTCTACCGAATTTTCGCTGACGTGGTAATTCGTTGAGCTAAAGTAGTTGTCGGCGATACCAGTTCCGAAGTTTGGCGCAGGAATGAGCGCCGTCATTTTTTGGGCCGACGAGCTAAGCAGGGAGGCAGGAAGCGCGTTTACGGGAAACGGCGACCGACCGGTACCGTCGGAGTTCCCGGTGAATGGGTTATAAATCGTGGTGCCTGTGCCCGCGAAATCCCCATTTCGTATCGCCTCCGTCGGCACAGACCAGAGGCCAGAGGCGCTTTGGCTATTTACATAGCGCTGCCAGTCTCCAAAGAAGAATAGTTTGCCCTTCTTGATCGGCCCTCCCAGGTCGACACCGAACTGATTCAAAACGTTTTTGGGGATGCTGCTAGCATAATAAAAGAAATTCCTGGCCTGAAGAGCGCTCACTGTGTTGTACTCCCACGCGGCTCCATGAAATGCATCTGTCCCGGACTTAATCACTACGTTTGAGGCCATCCCCCCTGCCTGGCCTAACTCAGCATCGAAATTGCCTGTCACAACGGTCACTTCCTGGATCGCCTCAGACGGTGGGATGTAAGCCACAATGTTCTCTTCCCAGAAATTCGGGACGGCCGCACCGTCAATCGTAGAATTATAGTCAACGCCATCTGTGCCGTTCATATACAATACCAGCGCTCCCGTTGGGTTCCCTGGGCCAATACCCGCCTCGCCACTTCCTATTGGATTCGCAGCTCCCGGAACTACGGCATAAAGCGTTTGGTAATTCAGGGTGGTTCCCAGCGGAAGATTTTCCAGTTGTGTGGAGCGCAGGTGCGTAATGATATCGGCGCGGTCGGTCTGCAAAGGCGCCACACCCCCTTGCACGGTGATTTTCTGGCTCACACTGGCGAGTAGTAGTTGAATGTCTATTCGGCGGGTGTTGTTGGCCTCTAGCTGCACGCCCTTCTCGGTGACGGTGCCGAATGAGGGGGCTGAGAACGTCACTTGATAAATACTGGGCTGGAGATGTGTTAACAAGTAAATTCCACGGCTATCTGTAACTCCTTTGGTTGCAATGCCCGTCAGCGCATTCACTGCCTCGACCTCGGCGCCTGGAATGGGCGCGTTCGACGGGTCGGTAACAATGCCGGTGAGTGAACCGTAAAGCACCTGGGCTTGCGACTGCCATGGCAGCACTAATAGGGCTAACAGCAAAGCCATGCAAACACTCACGCAGCCGTTTCTCACCTCGCGCGACTGCCGGGGTTGGTCTCTCAATACGGTCGTAATCTGAGCCATTGGATTTCACCTCCTACAACTCTCGTCCCCAGAGCCGGGAAGACAACGAAGGACGCCAAGCGGCGGCAATCCGTACTTGGGTTCACAACGCGTGTCTGTGAGACTCTCCCTCTATATCATCTCGATTCCACCATGTCAAGAAAAAGTTTTCCAGTAGTGAAAAAATGTCATCTTGGCCAACAAATCTCAACTTGTACCCCAGTCAAGACCGCTAAAATCATCCGGAGGCGTGTCATTAGCTCGCTGTATTGATCCAGATTAGAAATGTTTTTCTTGACCTCACGGCAATCTTTTTCATAGACTGTTGGGGGAATTAGAGTACCGTGCAAGCCGCTTTTTGGTTAAGCCTCGCGGGACGAGCGCGCCTCGTACAATGCGGCCGCTTCTCGCGGGAGGCGCCTTCAAAGTCCATGGCGAAAAATAGAGTCCGCCTCGAAGATGTAGCCCGCTCTGCCGGAGTGAGCCTCACGACAGCGTGGCGCGTCTTAAACCGCGCCGGCCGGGTCAGTCCAGAGATGGCGGACGCTGTCCGGAAGGCGGCCGAGCAACTACAGATGGATCTGCACCGGAAGTCAGGAACCAAATTGATCGCATTTCTCCTCGGGAATCGCAATTTGCTGCACCCGTTTCAGTCCAGAATTCTGGCGGGCGTTGAGTCGTATTGCACCCATCGTGATTACAACGTGATATTCCTTTCCCTTCACTACGCTCTTGACATGCCCTGGAAAGAGATCGCCGTACCCAAGATTCTTCGGCGGCGGGATTTTGTGGACGGATTTATCCTGGCGGGCCCGCATGGGCAAAACCTGCTGGATCTGCTTGCGCACTCCGAGCTACCGATTGCTGTTCAGGCCAATAACATTGTCGGTTCCTGGCGCGATGAAGAATACGATACCGTATGGTTTGATGACGTTGACGGGGAGTACCGGCTGGCGGCCCACCTGATCTCGCAAGGCCACCGCGACATCTGGTTTGCCGGTAATCGGCGGTTGCCCTGGTTCGAAAGCGGTTACGTCGGTTACGCGCGGGCCATGTCGGAAGCAGGTCTGACGCCCCGTTCAGCAGGGCTCGATCTGGAGCAGCCGCGCGAGGTGGGTTATCTCGCGGTTAAATCGATCCTGGCGCAAAGCCAACCCGTCAGCGCCATCCTTGCTGGCTCTGACGCGACGGCGCAGGGCGTCTACGACGCATTGCGCGATTCCGGAATCAGTGTTCCGGACGAGATGAGCGTCGCCGGCTTTGACGATATTGAAGCCTCAGCGCTCCACCCGCGCCTCACGACGTCCCACATATTTCTCGAAGCGATCGGGAGGCAGTTGGCGGAGTTTCTGCTGCGCCGCATCGAGCAGCCGGGCCTCGCTCCGCAGAAATCGGTCATACCAACCCGGCTGGTGAAGGGCGAATCAACCGCGCCTCCATCGCCGCGCCAAGGCGAAGTAAAATCTGCGGCCGCCAGCGCGGAACCGGGTGTGCCCCTGCCCGGAGAGCTTTCACAGGAATAACATGACCGCAGAAACTGATGAGAATGGCGTGATCCAATCAAGCCCGTCAACCGTAGGGACGGCGCGGGCCCGCCGCCGCGCGCGCGAACTGGGCGTGCCGTTCGAGGGAACTCCCGGCCTGCTCAACGCCATCACCGATGTGCCGGGCATCGAAGTGGGGTTTACTACATTGATCTCGGGCGATGGAAGTTTGGTGGTAGGTCAAGGTCCCGTCCGCACGGGCATTACCGCGATCCTGCCGCGGGGCAGGTCATCCGCCCAGCCCGTCTTTGCCGCCTGGTTTTCCTTGAATGGCAACGGGGAGGTGACGGGCACTACGTGGGTAGAGGAATCGGGCTTCCTCGAAGGCCCGATTATGATCACCAACACACACAGTGTCGGAGTGGCGCGCGATGCAGTGATTGCCTGGCAACTGAAGCACGGCTTCGCCGAAGGGCGCAACCACTGGTTTTCGTTGCCGATGGTGGCTGAGACCTATGACGGCTACTTAAATGACATCAATGGCTTCCACGTTCACCCTGAGCACGCATTTCACGCACTCGACACAGCGAAGTCTGGCCTGGTCGAAGAAGGTAACGTAGGCGGTGGCACGGGCATGATCTGCTACGAATTCAAAGGCGGCACGGGAACGGCTTCCCGCCGGTTGCGGGAGAGATTCGGCGGCTACACGCTTGGCGTCCTAGTGCAGGCTAATTGCGGCCGGCATGAGCAGCTTCGAATTGCCGGCGTTCCCGTAGGGCAGGAGGTTCCAGGGCGGAAGCTCTTTGGCACGCTCGCAGGTCCTGACGAGGAGATGGGATCGATCATCATAGTGCTCGCGACCGATGCTCCCCTGATACCTGTGCAGCTGAAGCGTCTCGCGCGTCGTGCCTCGCTTGGTTTAGCCCGCACGGGGAGCATTTCTGGAAACGGATCGGGGGACCTGTTTATCGCCTTCTCGACTGCCAATGCCGGCAGCGCCGGCCGAGCCGGTGTCCGTCAACTCGAAATGCTACCGAATAACCAGATGGATCCCTTGTTTTCCGCAACGGTCGAGGCCACGGAAGAAGCAATTGTAAACGCACTGGTGGCTGCTGAAACCATGACGGGAATCAACAACCACACCGTCGAGGCCCTTCCACACGAACCGTTGCGGCAAGCGCTGCGAAAATATGGCCGGCTTGAAGATTAGCTCAAGGGAAGTGGAGAAAAGCGGATATGAAAAACACTCTCGAAAAATACCGGGAGTATGTAATCACCAGCTTCAGCAAGGGACTTCAGCCCATTGCTGTTGAAACAGCGCGCGGTGCCGTCGTCACTGACTCCGCAGGGCGCGATTACATCGATTGTTTCGCGGGAATCTCGGTGGTCAATGCAGGGCACTGCAATTCCTCCGTTTTGTCCGCCGCGAAGGAGCAAATGGAAAAACTGGTCCATTGTTGTTCATATGTGTACCACGTTGGGCCTACCGCCGATCTTGCCGAAAAGCTGGCGGCAATTACGCCTGGGAGACTGAAGAAGAGCTTCTTTGCGAACAGCGGATCCGAGGCCATCGAAGGCGCTCTGAAGCTGGCAAAATTGTTCACCGGCAAGCATGAATATATCGCCTTGCAGGCGGGCTTTCACGGCCGCACATGGGGTGCGCTGAGCGTCACCGGCAATTCGGGACGGAAGCGCCGTGGCGGTCCTTATGCGCCAGGAGTCGCCTTCGCGCCGGCTCCGTATTCCTTTCGCTCCCATTTTGACAACGCCGAAGAGTGCGCGGAGCAGTGCGCGCAAGCCCTTGAGCAAATCCTCAAGTTCGATACGACAGGAGACGTTGCCGCTTTCGTCGCAGAACCGGTCCTCGGTGAAGGCGGAATCATCGTTCCTCCCCTCAGTTATTTTAAGAAGGTTAAGAAAGTCCTCGATCGGCACAACATCCTGTTTATCGCGGACGAGGTTCAGACAGGTTTTGGCCGGACAGGGACGATGTTTGCCATCGAGCACTTCGGAGTAGAGCCCGACATCATAGTGATGGCGAAAGGGATCGCCGATGGCTTTCCGCTGAGCGCTTTTACTACGCGGGAGGAAATTGCCGGTGCATTCCGGCCAGGAGATCACCTTTCTACATTCGGCGGCAATCCAGTTTCCTGCGCGGCCGCGCTAGCGAGTATCAGGTACATCGAAAACGAGGGACTGTGCGCGAAAACACGTGAGGACGGACAATATGTGGTGCAGAAGCTCAACGCGCTGCGAAAAGACTTCCCGATCGTCGGAGAGGTAAGAGGACTGGGGCTGATGATCGGGCTGGAGCTGGTAAGGGACGACGGCCGGACTCCCGCCGACGTTTACGCGGAGGCAGTCCAGGCAGCGTGCCTGAGGAAGGGAGTTTTGGTGGGCGTCGGCGGAGTTTATGGCAACGTGGTTCGCCTGCAGCCGCCGCTAGTGATCAGCAACGAGCAGATTGATGTTGCGCTAGCGACGCTTAAGGAGGCTATTGCGGAGGTCACGAGCGATCAGCACCCATGACTCCGGTTTCGTTTACTTCCTTCCTCATGCCAACGCGATGAAGTTGCCTGAAGGGGTTTTGCCGTCGCAAATCGAAGAACACATGACAGGCGCCTGCTGCGGGTCGACTTCCAACAAAGCTCATGTTGCCCACCAACGCGTGGATTTTGAGCCCGTTTCCTTACAAATCGCCCCTGGTTATTTTCGGACTCCTCTGTCCTCTGGATGTCAGTGCAATTAGGCAGCAGGTAAATTTCAGAAGCATCTTTAGAATCAAAGAGGCCAGCCCGGACTTAAACTACAGCGCGGCACTTGTAATTTTTGGTTCGATGGGCAACTCGGCAGCCGAGGCAGGGTCCAGATACACTGTCGTGTTGGAGTGCTTCCTCATAATTGTCGCCGGACAGCGGGTTGAGATTTCTTCGGTGAGCGTCCGGTGAACGATATGTGCTTTCCGCTCGCCGGGAACGGTAGCGATCAAGCGCGGGACTCGCAGCAAGGTTGGAATTGTCAACGTGATCGCCTGCTGAGGTACGTCCGCCAGGCTGCTAAACCAGCCTTCGTTGACCTGCTGCTGTCGGCATTGTTGATCGAGGGAAACGATCTTGACGTCGAGCGAGTCTTCGAAATTTGCCTCGGCCGGATCGTTGAAGGCAAGATGGCCATTTTCACCGATGCCAAGCAGGCACAGTAGTGGATTGTGCTGCCGCAACAGCTCCGCGTATTTCCGGCAGATCCCGTCAGGATTATCGTTCGTGCCGTCAACCCCATAGAACTGGCGCATCTTGACCTTATCCGTGAGTTGTTCCCGCAAGTAACGCCGGAAAGAGGCCGGATGTTGATCGGAAATTCCCAGGTATTCATCCATATGGAAGCCGACCACCTTGTCCCAGGGCAAATCCGGAATCGAGGTCAAGGCATTGAGCATGGCCATTTGGGAACCTCCGGTAGCGAAAATCACCGCAACGGTCTCTTTCTGCTTCGCCAGTTCGCGCAGGCGTTCGGCGGCAGCCTCAGCTGCAGCTATACCCATGGCTTCGGTGCTTTCGTACACCTCGACATTCAGATTATCAACTTTGAGAGACCGGACAGCCTCCACCTTATTCATAGACTCTGCTCCTTGCACTTTGAGATGACGGCGGCTACCTCAGCCTTCAGGCAACTGCCGAAGATCTAAGAGTGCCGTAGCCTTATGTATACTCTTCGCAGCTCGTGTTCAGACATTTTCCGGAACGACGAATGGCGGGCGGTAGCCGCGATCGCCATCGCGCAACAGCAGGTTTGCCTCGTCATCCCCGATAACTTTTTCGGTCGCGGGATCAAAATGCAGAGTCCGGCCAACACGATAGGAAACGTTGGCTAACTGCATCAGCCCCGCGGAAATGTAGCCTTCTTCAATCGGGGCGTACAGGTCCTGGGTGCGGCGCGAGCGCACGCAGTCGATCCAGTTCTGGAA
>JBOGJT010000305.1:0-13718 GCA_050745065.1 Terriglobia bacterium | reverse complement strand
TCCGGGCCGCTCCCAAAAAAGGCGCACCTCCGCTCAGCCTGAAGTGGCTCTTCTTCGTTTGCTGGGCAGGCACGGCACTTCACGTTCTAATGGATTTCACCAATTCGTACGGCATCCGGCCTTTTCTCCCCTTCAGCGGCCGCTGGTACGCCCTGGATATCATGCCAATTATCGGACCCTGGCTGCTGCTTTTCCTGCTCCTGGGCCTCTGCGTGCCCGCCGTTTTGCGCTTGGCGTCGGAGGAGGTGGGCGCAAAGAAAGGCCGGTCCCCTGCGGCGCGCAACGGAGCGATCTTTGCCCTGTGCGCAATGGTGGCGCTCTGGGGTCTGCGGAGCGTCTCTCATCAACGGGCATTGGGCCTGTTGAGCGCGCGCATGTATGGGGGAGAAAACGCCGCCGGTCTCGGCGTGTTCCCCCACGCCCTCAACCCGATCGAGTGGACCGGGGTCGCAGAGACCGAAGACGCCTACACCCTTCTCGACGTCGATGCGCTGGCTCCCAATCTAAGCCTGGAAGACGCCGGGGTGCTGCACAAACCCGAATCTTCGCCGGCGTTGTCGGTAGCGCAAAAGACCGCTGGTGCGAAGATTTTCCTCAACTTTGCCAGGTTCCCCTACGCCGTGGTGTTCGACGAGGAAGATAACCACCGGGTCTTTATGCGCGATCTAAGGTTTGCCTCGCCGGACTCTAAACGGTGGAATTTTGTCCTGGAGATTGACCTGAACAAGTCCCTGCGCGTGATCCGTCAGACGTTCACATTCGGGATGCGCGAACCGGTTCATTAGCCCCAACACTGTTCACTTAGTGGATTTTTCGCTGCTTGCGAAGATTTTAGCCTTCTGTCATTCTGTGCGAAGCGAAGAATCTACTTTTCCCGTGTGATTTAGATGCAGATTCTTCGCTCCGCTCAGTCTGTCATGTCGCTTTGCGACACCCCGAAGGACGAAAATAAGGTGTAGGGGCGCTGCTTGCCGTGCCCACAGTCCAAAGGGCGCAGCAAGCAGCGCCCCTACGGTGAACGCCGTAAGCCAGTTGCTTTCAAAGTCGCCCCTCCCCATTTTCAGGGCAGAATGACAGCTAAGGATTCGTTCAGCAATCTTCTAATTTCCAATTTCCAATTTCTGATGTCCGGTGTGCACCGCCCGCTCGTAACGATCGATCGCCGCCTGGCGCTCAGCGTCGCTCCAGCCGAGTTCGGCGGCGAAGAGCCGGGCGACCGCGGGAGCGGTCTCCGGATAAACCGCGGTCATCCAGCTCAAACCGGAGCGGCGCAAAAGGAAATCTTCAACGGTCAACGCCATTTCTTCGCGGATGGAAAATAGCACCTCCGCCGCAAGCAGCGTTGAGCCGCCCGGCAGTGGTTCGGCCAGCGATTTTCGCGAGCGCGCGGGTTCGAGAACCTTAGGCCACCGGCTGCCGTAAGTTCGCGCCAGCCGTTCTGCCGCGGCGGGGGAAACTCCATATTCCTGCGCGATGGAATCCCGCGCGCCATCCACAAAATCGGCAAAGGTCCCACCGATATTCCCCCCCGGCAAAGGCTGCGTGCTCGATGGAGCGGACGCGGCCGCGGGCGAAAATCCCGGCAGTTCGGCCGCCACGAAATCGATCAGTTTTTCACCCAGGGCGCGCGCGGTGGTGAGCTTACCGCCGCAGACCGTGATCAGATTTTTTGTCCACGGGTCGCGGTGAAAGCGATATTCGCGTGTGTTGGCGGAGGGGTTTTTTCCTGATTCCACTACCAGCGCCCGCAATCCGGCATAACAACCGAGGACGCTCTCCGCTTTTAGCGGCTCGCGGAGGACGCGGTTGAGCGCGCCAAGTAGATATTCCACGTCCGCTGGCTGGGGCGAAACGTTCTCGGGATCGCCCACGTATTCCGTGTCCGTCGTTCCGAGCAGCGAGTGCCCGTGCCACGGCATCATGAGAAAGACCCGGTCGCCCGGCAGGATGGCGGCAAAGAGCGCGAAGCGTTCCGAAACACAAGGTAAGAGGACGTGCACGCCCTTCGTCATGCGGATGGTCTTCGACCCGTCGTAACGCGGGACGAGGGCGCGGACTTGGTCCACCCACGGCCCCGTCGCATTCACCCAGTAGCGTCCGGCGATCTCATAACTCCGCCCGGTCAGGCGGTCTTCAACCTCCGCGTGCGTGATCGCGCCCCGGCTGGCGTCGACCGCAAAATGGCGGAGTTTCGCGTAGTTGGCCGTTACCGCGCCGTTGCCGGCCGCGTCGAGCACGTTCTCGAACGTCAGGCGCGCGTCGTCGGTGAGCGAATCGTGGTAAACGGCGCCCGCGCGCAGATTTTCCCCGCACAAGCACGGAACCAAGGAGACCGTCTCCTTTGAACTGTAAAAGCGATGCCGGTCCTGACGTCCCAGGTTTCCCAACCAGTCGTAAAGGGTAAGTCCGGCGCGCATCTTGAGCGGTGAATAAGGATCGCCGCGGTATATCGGCAGGAGAAACGGAAGCGGCTGAGCTAGATGCGGCGCGAGCCGCAAAAGCCGGCGGCGCTCGAGCCGCGCTTCGCGTACCAGCTTGAAATCACCCTGCGCCAGATAGCGCAGCCCGCCATGGATCAGCTTCGACGAACGGCTGGACGTGCCGCTGGCGAAGTCACCCGCGTCAAGAAGCGCCGTGCTCAAGCCGCGCAAGGCGGCTTCGCGCGCCGCGGCCGCGCCGTTGATTCCACCGCCGATCACCACCAGGTCAAATTGCCTGCCCACAAGGGCGTCCAGATTCCGTTCCATGGCCCTCTCGTGTCTCAGGTTCTTAGCGTAGCATAAGGTTCGAGCAAAGATATCGACGGGCGCGAGCGGCGCATGCTACCATTTTTAACGTTGGCCTGTGATCTGGGGCAGCGAATGGTTGCCCTGCGATCACAAGGGCAACGCCTATGCCAGGCTTCGGGTTTCGTGCAACGGACGTTCGCGAACCCCGCCAGGTCCGGAAGGAAGCAACGGTAACGAGCCTCTCCGTGTGCCGCGGATCCCCGAAGTCTGGCGTCAGAAAAGCGCTGATTCGTGGCTGGCGAACTGCAAATCACGAACCACGCATCGCGGTTTTTTTCATGTCCTACCAAGTCATCGCCCGCAAATACCGGCCGCAGACGTTTGCTGACGTCGCCGGGCAGCGCATCGTCAGTGAGACCCTGAAAAACGCCATCCGCACAGACCGCGTAGCGCACGGTTACATTTTTTCGGGCGCACGTGGCGTAGGCAAAACCACGATGGCGCGGATTTTGGCGAAGGCGCTCAATTGCGTTCAGGGCCCAACGGTCACGCCATGCGGCAAGTGCCCCTCTTGCCTGGAGATCGCCGCTGGGAATTCGGTGGACGTGCTCGAAATCGATGCTGCGTCCAACCGTGGAATTGACGAAATCCGCGAATTGCGCGAGAACGTGCGTTACCTCCCGGCGCGCGACCGTTACAAAATTTTCATCGTTGACGAAGTCCATATGCTCACCACCGAGGCCTTCAACGCCCTGCTCAAAACCCTCGAAGAGCCTCCGGAGCGCTCGCTTTTCATCCTGGCAACCACCGAGGCGCACAAGCTCCCGGCCACCATTCAATCGCGCTGCCAGCACTTTGCCTTCCGCCTGCTGGACTATTCCGAGATTCTCGCGCGCCTTCAGGAAATCTGTGGGCACGAAGGCGTCGAGGCAGGCGAAGGAGCGTTGAGCTTGATCGCGCAGGCCGGCGATGGCAGCCTTCGCGACGCACTCTCCCTGCTCGACGAGGTGATCGCCGCGTGCGGACAGCGGGTGGAAGAAGAACGCGTGCGGCAGCTTCTGGGTGTTGTGTCCGCGAAGATTTTGAGCGGCGTGCTCGAATCCATCCAGGCGGGCGACCCCGCGCGCGTACTCGAGCAGGTGAACGATCTCGCCGCGGAAGGGCAGGATCTTGCGGCGTTCTGCGGTGAGCTCACGCGCTACACGCGTAACCTGATGATCGCCCGGAGCTGCGGTGCGGCAAGCCCGCTCCTGCAGGTTACGGACGACGAACGCGCCACTCTGGAAAGGCTTGCAGCGTCGCTCGGCGAGGAGGATTTGACGCGCGCGTTCCAGACGCTGCTGCGCGCGCAAAGCGAGATGCGCTATTCGCTGCAGCCGCGATTCCACCTAGAGCTTGCGCTGATCAAACTGGCGCACGCACCCAAGCTTGTGGCGATTGAGCGGCTGCTCAGCGCGCTGAAGGCGCAGTCCGCCTCGGCCCGCGGCGCAGGTGGAGCCGGATCGCCCGCGGGCACGAGCCGGACAGCGTTAACACCGGCCCGCGAAGCCGCGCCGAAGCAATCGGACGTGCCGCCCTGGAAACGGGCCGCCTCACCGGGTGCGCTTCCAGCGCAAGACGCCAGCGCGGCGCCATCGCAGACGGACTCCGGGCTCGGTTCGGGGCAAGCGCCCGCCAGGGCCGCGGGGATAAGTCCGTCAGATTCAGGCGTCGAGGCGAAAGATCCGGCTTCCGCTTCGGGTGACGCCCGCTTCGAGGCCATCAAGGCGGTGCTTTTCGAACAATCTAAATTTCTCAGCAGTTGCCTCAATCCGGTGGTCGGATGGCGGTTCGAAGACGGACAAGTGCACTTCACATATTCCAGGGAAGGCTCTTGGGCAGCGGACCTGCTACGCGGCCGCGAGCACCAGGAAAAACTGCGCTTGGCGTGTGAGAGGGTGCTGGGCCAGGCCGTGAAAATCCATGTTACACTGGGCACGGAAGGCTCTGAGACCGGGACAGCGAGGGCGAGCGCGCGTGAGCGCGCCGGTC
The DNA here is from genome assembly GCA_050745065.1 of Terriglobia bacterium. Taxonomy (GTDB): domain Bacteria; phylum Acidobacteriota; class Terriglobia; order UBA7540; family UBA7540; genus RH2-MAG17b. Next base: position 8,958 of record JBOGJT010000305.1, on the reverse strand, counting down.
GCAACCCTGGCGTGGGGGCGTTGCAGAAACGCTTTGATTGCGTGCTGGTGGACGTGAGAGACCTGAGCGGGGAGTAGACCATGAAAAACCTGCAGCAAATGCAGCAAATCATGAATCAGGTGCAGCAGCTTCAAGAGCAACTGCAGAAGCAGCTCAACGAGTTGCTCGTGGATGCGTCAGCGGGCGGCGGCATGGTCACCGTCAAAATGAATGGCCAGAAGCTGCTCGTTTCGGTCCAAATTGATCCAGAAGTGTTTGCTGCGAAGGACGGCGAAATGCTGCAGGACCTTGTCATGGCCGCGGTCAACGAGGCGGCGCGCAAAGTGGACGAGCACATGGCTAGCCGTATGGGAGGCTTGGCCAACGGACTGAACATCCCCGGCCTGACGTAAGCGAGACTTTCTGAATCGCCCTTTCTCCTCCACATGGGACCATTCGCAGGGCCGCTTTCGCGGCTGATCGACGAGTTTAAGCGGCTTCCCGGAATCGGCCAGAAATCGGCCCAGCGGATCGCATTCCACATTGAGCGGGCGCCGCGCGAGCAGGCGGAGCGCCTCGCGCACGCGATCATCGAAGTTAAAGATAAAATCCGCTTGTGCAGCGTCTGCAACAACCTCACCGAACAAGACCCTTGCGAATATTGCTCGGACCCAACCCGCGACGCGTCCGTGATCTGCGCCGTCGAAACTCCGTATAACATTGTGGGTATCGAGCGCACCCACGAATTCCGCGGGCTTTATCACGTCCTCCACGGGGCGCTTTCGCCGCTCCATGGAATTGGGCCCGAGCAGCTCCGCCTGAAGAGCTTAATGGAGAGATTGAAGGACGGGCGGGTGAAAGAGATTATCGTCGCAACAAACCCCAACGTGGAAGGAGAGGCCACGGCGATTTACCTTTCTCGCCTCATCAAGCCGCTCGGAATCAAAGTCTCGCGGATCGCAATGGGCATTCCGGTTGGCTCCGAGCTTGAATTCGCCGACGAAGTGACCCTGCTGAAAGCGATGGAAGGCCGCCGCGAAATCTGAGCGCCGCCTCCACAGCGGACGGCGAGAAGTTTGACTCCGGTCCGGGCCGCGCCCGGTGGTTCAAGATCACACGGTTCCGAAGCTTTTCATCACGGGGCTACGCGCGCCGCCAGAGGTTCACAGGAATCTCGTTAGGGTTCACCGGGGTGTAGGGCCACGTAACACGCCGCCCCGCGCCTGCTGATTCGTAAGCCGCGTAGATGATCTCGAGCGTTGCCAAGCCATCATCTCCGGTTTCCTCCGGCGCCTCGTTGTTCCGGATGCAGCGGACGAAGTGACGCATTTCGTGTGAGAATCCGTACAGGTAGGGCTCCTCGGCCACGGTGAACGTCCAGCCTTTGGTATCGCCGGCTTTCTCGCCGGCATATCCGTAACCGTTGGCGCTGTAGGTTTCCATCGAGCTTCCGCGCAGCAAGTCGCAGAGAATAACGCCTTGCGTTCCGTATAGCTCGGCGCGATCGTCCATGCCGCCTTGGCGCGCCCAGCTATTTTCGATCACGGCGATGCCGCCGCCCTCGAACTCAAGTATAACCACCGAGTTGTCCTCGCCTTGGGTCCGCCGCGCGTGCAGCACGCGCTGGCAGTGTGCCACGACGCTGTTAGGCTTCGGTTTGCCGTACATCCAGCGCGCCCACTCGATGCCGTGGCAGCCCATATCCATGATGGCGCCGCCACCCGAACGCTCGACCTCGTAAAACCAATCCGAGTGAGGGCCCGAATGCCGCTCGGCCTGCTTCACCATGTAGAGGCTGCCAATCGCGTTTTCCCGCACCAATTGCCGCGCGCGGACGTACTTCGGGGAGAAGCAGATGGTTTCGGCGTACATCAGCTTCACCCTGTGCCGTTTGCATGCGTCAACCATCGCCCGCGCATCGGCGAGGGTGTGAGCGATGGGTTTCTCCAGAATGACTTGCTTGCCCGCCTCGGCCGCCGCCACCACGACCGCGCGATGAAGGTCGTTGGGGATGCCAATCACCACTGCGTCGACGTCTTTCCGCTCGAGCAACTGGCGATAATCCGTTGCGGTGGCGCCGATCTTCCACTTTCGCGCAAACTCCTCAACGCGTTCCTTGTTTGGCGAACACGCCGCCACCAGCACGACCTCCGGCACGTCCTGCAGCGCCTCCGCGTGCAGGTTAGATGAAAAAGCCGATCCGATAATGCCAATGCGAACGCGATCCATTCGATCCTCCGGCGAGAACTGGCTGCGGCGGCCTCAAAGGGCTCACTGAGAAGGCGGCTTTGGCCCGGACGTCTCACTGGCAGCGGGCTTGGTGAATTCGCCGTCATTAACCGGGACGTTCTGTTGTACCTCGTCGAACTGAATTGCGGAGCTTCTTCCGGGTTGTGCCGTCGTTTGGCGGAAGGGTACTTTAACTCCATTCGTGTTCCGGTAGTCGGCGTAGTCGACTTCCATCGGGTTATAACCCAGCGGAGTGGCGGTGACGGTTTCTATCCGGACGAGCAAGCCGGATTGCGCGTCGAAATCGAACTTGACGGGTGGATGTCCTGGATTAAAGCCCACAAGAACGTAGGCTTCGCGCCCGTTAACCTCTTCCGTGCGCACGCCGCGCAACTGAGCGAATTGTTGCTTTAAATCCAAGGGAAGATGGAGGTCCGCCCCTAGCTTCATGGTTTCAAGCTCCGGTCCGCTGAGGCTGCGTGCCGGCCGGCCGGGGTTCGCGACCCAAGCCCCATGACCGTCGTAGACTGTCACGGATTCGCCGTCACGCATCCGCAGCTCGTCCGGGGACTTGGTTACGACCTCCACCGCGGCGCTCTTCCCTCCCGCGCCAGTCCTCGCGCCCTTCTCCACACGGGTTGAGAGGCGCTGAATCGCTTCTGCGCCGCCGCTCGCCTGAACGAACTTTTCGAGGACTTGCTCGGTGGTGGGCATGGCGGCGTGATTCATGCCCTCGGAGTTCATCTCGCCGCCGGGGGCGCCGTGGGCCGCCACCGCAGCGATGACCGGCACGCCAACCGGATGCGTTAAGCCCCGATGGCAGGTGTAGCACGTGACCTCGGTTCGCCCGTTGAAGTTCTCCTTGTTGATGGCGAGCTCCATCTGGATCATATGCCGCGCTGTTAGCTTAGTGCGCTTGTCGTCCTTCCAGAACGCGCCCTCCACATGGCAAAATCCGCAGCGAACACCCAGCGAGGTGGAAATGAATTGCATCGTGGGAATCAACTGATTGGCTGGAATATCCTTCAGTATCTGTACATTCTTAAACGCTTCTCCCGCGGTTTTGGGCGCGGCCGGGGTTGCGGCGCCCGACTGGGCGGGCCTCGGCTGCGCTGGCGCCACGGCGCTGGCGATGACAAGCCCGACGGCGAGCGCTCCAGCGGCCAAAAAGGCCAAATACGTCTTCTTGAGTCGAATCTTCATAATGTCCTCCGCGAACACGCTGCGGGGAAGTATACCACGCGAACGGGCGAGCGGCGTTTGGCGTGAGCGTCAAATCTTTCGTGATACCCTTGGAGGTTCAAAAGCGGCAGTGCCAGCCCGTCGTCGTTGAATTGTGCGCGGCTGCTTTCCAGACCGCGAGCTTTGAGGTGAGACGTGCCAGGGAGCGCAGGAGCCGCAGCGTTACGCAGGGAACTCGGTCTCGTCCAAGCGACAGCCTTAGCCATCACAGACATGGTGGGGATTGGACCGTACATCACCATCCCGCTCTTCCTCGCGACGATGGGCGGCCCGCAGGCGATGCTCGGGTGGCTTGTGGGCGCGGCGCTGGCCTTCTGCGACGGTCTTGTGTGGGCAGAGCTCGGCGCGGCGCTTCCGAAGGCGGGCGGCAGTTACAACTACCTGCGTGAGGCTTACGGCCCGGCGAGCGTTGGGCGCTGGTTATCGTTTTTGATGGTCTGGCAAATTATCTTTTCGGCGCCGCTCTCCATCGCCAGCGGAAGTATCGGCTTTTCCGACTACTTTCATTTCCTGGTCCCGTCCCTCAGCTCACTCGACATCCGTCTGATCGCAGCAGGATTTCCCCTGCTGCTCGTTGCGCTCCTTTGGCGGCGCATCGGAGTGATCGGCAGCATTTCGGTGGTTCTTGCCGGCGGAGTCATCGGCGGCTGCCTGTGGATCATCGTTTCGGGAGCGCCGCATCTGAGCGCCGCCCGGCTATTCGCGTTTTCGCCGAACGCGTTCCACATGAGCTGGATTTTCTGGGCCGGCCTTGGCCATGCCACCCTTTACGCGCTCTACGACTATTTCGGCTACTACAACGTCTGCTATCTTGCGGAGGAGATCCGCGATCCCGGCCGCGTGATTCCGCGTGCCATTATGGGGTCCATCCTTTTAGTGGGTGTGCTCTACGTTCTGATGACCGCTTCCTTCATCAGCGTTGTCCCCTGGCATCACCTTCTGCAAAGTAAGTTTATCGCCTCGCAGTACATCCAAACCCTGGAGGGCGCATTTGCCGGAAAAATGATGGCGCTGCTTCTTCTTTGGATTGCCTTCTCGTCCGTGTTTTCTCTCCTGCTGGGTTACTCACGCGTTCCATTCGCCGCGGCGGAGGACGGAAACTTCTTCCGCGTTTTCTCCAAGCTGCATCCCAAGGGCGGGTTTCCCTATGTGTCACTCATCACGCTAGGAGTGATCGCGTCGGTTTTCAGCCTGGGTGATCTCGGCGAAGTTATCGGAAGCCTGATCGCCGTGCGCGTGCTCATCCAGTATTTGCCACAGACGATCGGGTTCTTTCTGCTGCGCAAGCGAGCGCCTGCAATGGCGCGCCCTTTCCGCATGTGGCTCTACCCGATTCCCGGAATTGTCTCGCTCCTGGGTTGGCTCTTTGTGCTTGGAACCGCCACGCCGCGCTCGCTGATGTTTGCCATGGCGGTACTCGTGGTGGGATCGATAGCCTACGCCATCCGGTCGAAAAGACGCGGTGAGTGGCCTTTTCAGGTAAACTCGAAAGAGCAATTGCAGGCGTGAGGACCCATCCATATCAGTGCGATATCCAGCCGGAGGACGTCCCGTTTCAAGGGGAGCGCCCGCCCGCGAAAGCTGCTTAAATTGAAAGGAGCATCAATAATGGTAGATCCCACCAAAGAGGAATTGCAGGCCCGCATCGCGGAGCTTGAGAAGCAAGTCGCCGGACGAAAAACGGGCCGCATGGAGTTCAGGGTGAGCGAGAAGGGCGGCGTGAGCGTATACGGCCTCGGTCGCTTCCCCGTGACACTCTATTACGAGCAGTGGACCCGGCTCCTTGATTCCGCCGACGCGCTGCGCGGCTTCCTCGAAGAGAATAAAGACAAGCTGAAACTGAAAGGCGATGCGAAAAGCACGGACTGAGGGTGCCCATGGCGGGCGGTTTGTACCGCAGGCGCCGGCATGGGCGCCCCCGCGCGGAAGCGGAACCCATGAATTGACTGGATTCGCGCTTCCGTGGGAACGACAGGTAGTGGTCGCTGGGTATTGCCAAGGATCGCGCTGCGCTATGCGATTCCCGGCCGCCGCTGTAACAAGAAGACGCCTTCGTAGTGCACGATGACGAGGTCGCCGTCTTGCGGCTGCGCGGAGAACCCGGCGCCATCTGTTGCGATGGAGTCTTCGATGAGCTTGCGGGCCTCTTGGTATCGCCCTTGGGAGGGATCAAGCCCTGCGCGGAGCATCCATTGGTTAAACGACCGGGGCTGGCGCTTCAGCTTCTGGCGAACGATTTCAAGGCCGAACCGTTCGAACATACTCAGAAATCCGGTGAGCCGCAGCGACGCAGTGTGCGAGGGGTCGCGAATCGACTCAACCCGATTATGCAGCTCCCACTTCTCATCACTCTCAGGCGCGACGGTGTCTACAACCATCAGGCGGCCTTCGCGCCCCGTGACGCGAAGCATTTCCGTGAGCGCCGCCTCCGGCTTCGCCATATGGTGGAAGGCGAACTGGCAAGTAACCAGGCTGAATGCGGCGTCCGGATACGGGAGCTGATCCGCGTCCGCCTGGTCGAAAGCCGCGTTGGTGATCTTCTGTTCGCGCTGAAACTCCGCTGCCCGCTTCAGCATGGCTGCGGTGACATCAACGCCGCGCGCAAACTTGACGAGCGGCGCGAACGCCAGCACGAGAGTGCCCGGTCCGCACGCCACATCGAGCAAAAGATCGTCTGGCTGCGCCATGGCGAAGGCGACGCGGGCCGCCAACGTTTCCGCCGAATCCCGCACCACGAATTTTGAAAACGCGTCCAGCGTCTTCGTGAACTGCTTCTGAACCATCCCAAGATGCCTTTTGGACATAATCCTCCAGCGTCCGGCGCGCGCTGAGGGTCCTCGATGCGCCGGACGATTAACTTACCCGCCTGTTGGGATGTTATAAAATTGACGTGCGATTGAAAAGGGACGCGTGACGTGGACTCTGCGAGAAAGTAGCAGCACCGCCGTTCGCCGCGGTCTGAGCCCTTTTCCCGGTAACGCGGCGATCTTCGTTCTCTGCGATGCTTATTTCAGGTTAGAATATCCAGGCCATGAGCCATCGCCCATTTCGACTTTCACTAGCTGGAACAGCCATTTTGCTTGCTCTGCTGCCGTCCGCGGCGCGTGCCCAACAGTCGCGCGTCTCAAATCAGCAAGCGATCAAGCGGCATCACATTGATCCCTCCCGGCAGCCGAGCCTTTCGCCCGCGCAAGTCACCAGGCTTCTCCGGCAGAAAGTGAAATACGTTTTTGTTCTCTACCAGGAGAACCGGTCGTTCGACTCGTATTTCGGTACGTTTCCTCGCGCTGAAGGTTTTTTCAGCCAGTGGCCTGGAACCCCCGCCGGCTTTTCTCAACCGCTGATTAACATCGACGGCACAACGGGCGCCATCCATCCGTTCCTCATCGGCGCAAAGCAATTTGCTGCTGACACCGATGACGTTAGCCACTCTCACCCCGCGCTGCTCGCCAAGATGCACATCGAGGACGGCGTGCCCAGAATGGACAGGTATGCCGTCACCGAAGAGAGGAGATTCAGCAAGTCCGGCAACCCTTCCCTCCAGGCGAAGCAGATGGGCGAGTTAACCATGGCCTACCAAGATTGCGACACCATCCCGCTGCTCTGGCGGTACGCTGACCGGTTCGTGCTGTTTGACCATATCTTCCAGGAGATGATTGGCCCCTCGACGCTCGGTAACCTTTCGATTATCGCCGCGCAAACCGGCCAAACGCAGTGGGCACTCCACCCGGACGAAGCGTCGCGCAACAACGGACTCGGCGTACCGGTTCTAGGCGATGACGACCCGTTCTGGGGATCACAGCTCGACCCTACACCCAAGGCCGAGAAGATGCCGGTGAACCCGCGCGACCTTCACAACGGAAAGGAATACGGAACACAGCTCAACCTGACGTTTGCTTCTCTCCCGCTGACGCTGTGGGGCGAACGCCTGCAATCTGTGACGCAATCGGACAAAGACCCCCTGCGCGATCTGGCGGACGTGAAGGACGACGTCACGTTCATCTCAAAGAGAAAACGGCGGGCGGTAGCGTTCGGCTGGTATCAAGAAGGCTACGGTACAGGATCGTATGATCCGGACGAGGGCCCGCTTGATGCCTTTGGCCTTCACGCTTCGTACGTCACCCACCACAACGGTCCGCAATACTTCGGGTACATTTCGAACAATCCCCACATGCGCCGGGAACTGCACGGGCTTTCGGAATTTTTCACTGCCCTCGACCATCACGGCCTCCCCGCGGACGGCGGTGTTTTCTTCGTGAAGGGCGGGTTTCGCAACATCCTTCACCTCAAGCCGGCCGACCCTGACCCCGCCGTGCAAAAGAGCTTTCAGGGAGACGACGATCACGAAGGCTATTCCGACAATCAGATAAGCGAAGCCTTGGTGGCCTACACCATCAACAAAATTGCGACCAGCCCGTACTGGGCGCACAGCGTCATTATCATCACCTGGGATGACTCGGAAGGCGCATACGATCAGGCGCCGCCGCCGATTCGCGCCAAGGGTCCGGACGGCTCGCCCATCACGGATGGGCCCCGCGTGCCGCTCATTTTCATCTCACCCTACTCCCGCACCCACTACGTTGCGCATGCGGAGGGCAATCAGGCTTCCGTGGTTAAGTTCGTCGACGATGTTTTCAACCTGCCGCCGCTTGCGCTCCTCCCTGACGAGGAACGAGGACGCCGCTTGGGCGAGAAGGAGTTCGGAGAGAAGGAAGTCGGTCCACAGGACGCGATCACGCCGGGTGTCAGCAACCTGACGAACGCATTCAGTCCCGCGCGCCTTCTGGGACAGGCCGCGCCGCTGCCGGCAAGTTATGTTGAGATTCCCGAGCGGCTCGTTCTCCATTTCCCGGAAGCGACGGGCTATGGCTGCAAAGCTCTGGGGATTGTCACCACGGATCGCCAGCACAAAATACCGAACGAGATTCCCAGGGATTTCAATCCCCGTCCGAAGACAGATCCTGGTAGGTGAGACCATCGCGGCGCGGCGTCCGGGTTAACTCGTATTGGCTCGGCTGGCCGCGCTCCCGGTGCTCCCTGAAATGTTCTCGGCTCCGCCGGCATTCAACTCATCCAGGATCGGCAAGCATCACCCGGCACGGCAATTCCTGCCGACCGGTAGGCCAGGAACAACGAACCAAAGACGGGAGGGAAAGCAGGGGCCACTACTTCAGTTTGGGGGAATCGGCTGAGTACGGTTTGCCGGAAGGAGGAAAGCACAAATCGGCTTTCAAAAACCCCTCCGGTGTAACAGACCTTGACCGCACCCACATTTTTACCGCCGAAAAGGTGGGAAAGGATGGCCAAGGCTGCCTCGGCCAGATGACGACCCGCAGCTTGAAGAATTTCAGTAGAAATCAAATCGCCGCACGTGGCCGCCTCGTTCACCCATACCGAAAGGTTTGCCAGGTGTTCACGAGAAAGCTCACCCGAATAGTATTTCTCCATCACATCGTAGGCGGAGTTGAGCGCGAGCCGGGAAAAAATCAACCTCGCGATCTCCGCTCC
>JBOGJT010000304.1:0-23094 GCA_050745065.1 Terriglobia bacterium | reverse complement strand
GTTTACGAAGGCATGGTGGTGGGGGAAAACTCCCGCTGGGATGATATGGACGTCAATGCGGTGAAAGAAAAGAAACAGACGAACATGCGCGCTTCGGTGGCGGACGAGGCCATCCGGCTCGTTCCAGCGCGCCAACTGAGCCTCGAGCTGGCCATGCAGTTTATCGCCGAGGATGAATACGTGGAGGTTACCCCCAAATCCGTCCGCGTGCGCAAGAAGATTCTGCAATCCAATAAGCGCCCGCGCCGTAACCGTCCGGACGCATAACCTCGGATCTCAAATGACAGATTTCAAGTTTCAGATGTCAAATTTGAAGCGCGCCCCCGGCAGATGGCCCCTGCCCGCCGCACAACCAGCGATGCAGTGCGAGAGGGTCTGCCGCCTGTTGCCTCAGCTTTTCAACGTGATCTTAAACGTATATGCGATCTCGCCGGTCTTGCTGCCGGGTGTCTCGACGGTAAGCACGCCCGGTGACTGCCGCCACTTGAGCGCCTGATCCGCGCCGAGCAGGTGGACCGCGGCAATCTGGTCCGCCCGAATCCCGGAGTCCGAGCCGAGTGACACGAGCTTCAGCTCATCGACGGGCCATGCCAGCGCGATGGCGTAAATGGCGTCTTTCTTGGCAGTGAAACGAACATCCTGCGCCGTGAATTTCACTTCCTGCTGCTTTTTTTCGCCAAAAGAGCCTGCCGCCAGCGATGTGGGGCCCTCGCCGAAGACCTTCCATGGCCGCGAGCCAAAGATTGCTTCTCCGTTCACGTTCATCCAGCGCCCAATTCCCTGGAAAAGGGCGACAGCTTCTTGGGGAATCGTCCCATCCGGCTTCGGACCTACATTCAGGAGCAAGTTGCCGTTCTTGCTCACGATATCCACGAATTCATGAATGATCTGCGCGGGTTGTTTGTAGGTATCGTCCTGGATGTATCCCCAGGACTTCCAACTGACTGAGGTGTCCGTCTGCCAGGGAAGCTTGCGAGTCTTATTTTCCAGCCCCCGCTCGATGTCGAGCACGGCGGCGTGCGGGGGAAAGGCGGTGTATTTATAGTTGCACACCACCTCGCGGCTACGGCGGTCTGCCATGTTGTAGTAGTAGGCCAGCCACTCGTCGCGATAGGTCTCAAACTCCGGGCCACCCATTTTCCAGTCGAAGTAGACCAGGTCTGGCTCGTAGAGGTCCACAATTTCAACGCAGCGCGAAAACCAATCCTCCAGAAAGCCTTGCGATGCCGCCTTCGTAGGCGCGTGGATTTTCCCATAAAGACCCGAATAGCGTGGATTACTCGTATCGAAATCCGGTTCAAACGTGTAATAGAACCAATTCTCACCGCGGTGCGAAGAGATGCCCAGCTTAAGGCCCTGATTGCGAATCTCGCGGCCCAGTTCGCCCACCACATCGCGGTGCGGCCCCATCTTCACGGCAGTCCATTCGGTAAGGTGCGAATCGTACATGGGGAAGCCATCGTGATGCTCGCCAACCGGAACGATGTACCGCGCTCCGGCCTTTTTGAATAAGTCCACCCACTCATCGGGCTTCCAGCGGTCCGCGCGGAACAGCGGAATGAAATCCTTGTAGCCGAACGTTGACTGGGAGCCCCAGTGCTCCCGGTGCCACTCAAACACCGGACTGGTTTTGTCATACATGTCGTGCGGATACCACTCACTCGAGTGCGCGGGCACGGAATACACGCCCCAGTGAAGGAAGATGCCAAATTTCGCGTCACGAAACCAATCCGGCGTGTTGTATTGCGAGAGGGAATCGGGAGTTGGCTGAAACTTTCCTGGAAAAGGCGGAGTGATCGCGCGAGCAACGCGCGGCGCGCTACGCCATGCGGTAAGTGCGGCGGCGGTCAGAGAAACGCGCTTGAGAAATTGCCGGCGAGAAACATCGTCAGTCATAAACGATCCTTTCGGTCTGCAAGCATTGGCGTCACGCCCGTTCCCAGTTGAAATCAAGGCGGCAATCCCTTATATGTTATTGCGGCGGCCAAATCAAGGGTCCTGTGCGCGCATCGCCGTGCCGGTTCGCTCGTCCCACGCCCCTGAGTTAAATAGGTGTGATGTGGCGAATATGATATCAATAGGGATTGCGGGAAACGCTTCGCGCTCATGACGTTCCGCCGGGACGGGGGTGATGCCATGAAAATCCGAATTTTGGGAGTGCCGCTCGATCTCGGTCAGGAGCGCCGCGGCGTGGACATGGGGCCGTCAGCGGTTCGCGCCGCGGGTTTGAATACCGCCATCGACGAGCTGGGGCACAGCGTTGAGGACAGTGGCAACATTCCCGTAAAAAACCCGGAGGAGCAGCACTTTGGCGACAAGCGTGCGAAATACCTGACGGAGATCGCCGCGGCGTGCAGCGGCGTGGCGGAGCGCGTCGTCCGAACACTCGAAGACGGTTTCTTTCCACTGACGCTGGGCGGCGACCACTCGATGGCGATCGGCAGCATCGCCGGAGTTGCCAAGTTTTACCGGGATCGCCAGCAGAGCGTGGGGCTTATCTGGATCGATGCCCATGGCGACATGAATACGCCCGAGACCAGCCCCAGCGGGAATATCCACGGCATGCCTTTTGCCGCTTCACTCGGCTTTGGACCGCCGGAGCTGACCGGAATTTACGGATTCGCACCCAAAGTGAGGCCTGACCACTGCGTGCTGATCGGCGCGCGCGACCTTGATACCACCGAGCGCGCGACGGTGAAAGAGGCCGGCCTGCCCGTGTTTACGATGCGCGATATTGACGAGCAGGGCATGCGCGCCGTGATGGAGAGGAGCATCGCGCTGGCGGCTGCGGGCACCGCAGGCTATCTTGTGTCGTTCGATATGGACGTGATGGACCCCGTCGAAGCGCCCGGCGTGGGCACACCCGTGCGCGGCGGTCTGACGTTTCGAGAAGCTCATTTGGCGCTGGAGATGATTGCGGACAGCCGAAAGATGCTGGCGCTCGATCTGGTCGAGGTGAACCCGATCATTGACATCATGAATAAAACCGCGATCTTAGGTGTTGGATTGATCGCGTCAGCTTTGGGAAAGAAGATTCTGTGAAAAAGAAACTCCGGTTGGGAATAATATTTGGCGGCCGGTCGGGTGAGCACGACGTCTCGCTCGAATCGGCGGAGTCCGTTCTTCGCGCCATCGACCGGTCAAAATACGAGGTCGTGCCGATTGGCATCACGCGCCAAGGCAGATGGGTGCTCGGAGGCGCCGTACCGGAACACAGCGGATCCCCCCGTCGCGCGCTGGATGGCGTTTTCCGCACTGGCAAGCTGATCACGCCGCCGGCTGACCCAACAGGACGGCGTATGATCCCCGTCGATCCCCGGAACCCACAACGCGCCCTAGACGTGATTTTCCCCATCCTTCATGGAACTTTCGGCGAGGACGGCGCCGTGCAAGGCTTACTCGAGCTGGGCGGCGTTCCATACGTCGGCGCTGGCGTGCTGGGCTCCGCCGCGGCGATGGATAAGGACCTGATGAAGCGGCTGTTCCGCGACGCCCGCCTTCCCATCGTCCCGTGGATCCTGCTCTTGCGCGGTGAGTGGGAAGCTTCGCCGGGCGCGGCGCGGTGGCGGATTGAGACGCAGATTGGATACCCGGCGTTCGTGAAGCCGGCGAACCTTGGGTCTTCGGTGGGCATCAGCAAAGTTCATGCCCGGCGCGAGCTCGCCGCGGCGATCCGCCTGGCAGCCAGGTACGACCGGAAAATTATCGTTGAAAAGGGAATCGACGCGCGAGAGATCGAGTGCGCAGTGCTTGGGAACGATGACCCGAGGGCGTCGATCCCCGGCGAGGTTGTTCCGGTCAACGAGTTCTACGATTACGACGCGAAGTATATTCAGGAAGGGTCGAGGCTGATTATTCCGGCGCCAATCGGCGCCCTGCGCTCACGCCGGGCGCAAGATTTTTCCGTCCGCGCGTTCAAAGCGGTTGACTGCGCGGGCATGGCCCGGGTTGATTTTCTGCTGAGCCGCAAATCTGGAAAGCTCTTTGTAAATGAGATCAACACCATTCCCGGCTTTACTTCCATCAGCATGTTTCCGAAGCTTTGGGAAGCGAGCGGCCTGCCTTATACCAAGCTGATTGACCGCCTTATCGAACTCGCCCTCGATCGTCACCAGGAGAGAAGCAGGACTCGGTACGATTATAAATCTCTGCAGGATTCCGGCAAGTAGGCCGCCGTAATGTACCCCGCGGAGCTGTAACGACTACGTTCATGCCGCTGCATGGATGGGCTCAGCCCCTGAACCTCGCGGACAACGCAGCGATTCACGAATGGTCATTCCTTCGCGGCTAGAATCAGTGGCGAGTTCAAGCCGATGTCGGCCGTTGTGATCGCGCTGTAGCCAGCCTCGCTCAGCCATTTGCTGTATTCGGCCAGAGTAAACGTATCTCCCTCGCCCGTGTGCACGAGCATGTTAAGGGCAAAGACGAGTGGAAAGACGCGTCCCGTGCGGCCGTCATTGGGCATGGTCTCAACGATGGCGATGCGCCCGCCCGGATGCAAGGTGCGGTGAATTGCCGCGAACAGATGCCGTGATGCACGCTCGCCCTCGGAATGGCAGATGTTTCCGAGCACCGCAAGGTTAAATCGCGAATCGCCAAATTCAACTTCCTCCAGCTTACCTGGCAGGAAATCGCACCGGCCGGTCAAGCGATGACGCTCCACATAATCGCGCGTGACCTTGAGGACGTTGGGCAAATCCTGGAACGTTACCCGCGCGCTGGCATCGGCGTCTGCCAGGGCGATGCCCCACACCCCGGAGCCGCAGGCCACGTCGAGCACCCGCATGCCTTTGTGCTCCGGCTCCTCACTCACGAGTGCGGCCAACCGCCGCGCCGGCTCCCGGTTCATCACGTGAAGGCTGCGCACCAAAACGGAAAAAAACTCCTCAACTTCCCCATCTCGATCCTGGCGCGCGGGCTTGCCTGTGCGAACCGCCTGGGTCAGGCGCCCCCACGTATCCCAGATCTCGTCATTTTCAAACATGTAGCCCATGTAGTCCGGGCTGTCGCGGACAAGGTACTGCTGCGCGACCGGATGCAGCGAGTAGCGCCCGTCTCGTTTCATCAGGAGTTGGATGGAACAGAGCGCGTCAAGCAACATCCGTATGCCACGCACGGAGGAATCCGACGCCGCGGCGATTTCAGGAATCGACGTTTTCCCCTGCGCGACGTGAGAGAAAATTCCAAGCTGAACGGCCGTCAGCAGCATGCGCGTGGGCGCCATGGAGAAATTCATCTGGGCTAGTGCGCCCAGGTTCATTTCAGCGCTAGAATCTTTTTGATTGTTTGCCACCAGACTCTCCTACTTCTTATCTTGAGATGCCGGCCCCGCCGCCAGTGCCCGCCTCGCGGCGTCGCCGAGGTCGGTTTCCGGAACCGAATCCGCGACAAGCTGGTATTCCTGCCGCGCCCGCGCCGTATGGCTGAAATGCTCATCCAAGCGCGCCGCCGCAAGGTCTGCCTGATAGATCGCCCTGGCTTGGCCTGGAACGCTTCCCGCCGCATGATAGAGGTCCAGCGCCTGTTGCAATTCTCCGAGGTGTTCGTGAGCCTCGCCGGCGCGGAACAGAATCAGGGCGCGAGGCGCGTGCTTATTTTCTTCGCTCCGCACGTATTTTTCGACCGCGGCGTCATAGACTCGTGCGGCATCCGTCCAGTTTCCGGCCGCTTTATCCACGCGCGCCATTTCCAGTGGAATAAGATAATTCGCAGGGTATTCCTGTTCCACATCCCGCAGCAGCGCCAAAGCGCCGGGATACTCCCCGCGCCGCTCGTAGATCATGATGAGGATGGTCTTGGCATCAACCTGGGTGTACCTCCCCTTGCTGCTCGCTAACTTGAGCTCTCGCATGCCACGCGCCGCGTTGGCGTGGACGCCGCTGAGGGAGGTGAACATGCGTAAATACCAGGGAAGAAGCGTTGCTGCATAATCCGCAATTCCAATCACCAGGTAGGCGTCGGCGAAGTTCGGATCGATCTGCAATAGCCGCTCGTTCACGTCCAAGGCGTGCTTTCCCTCCCGCAGCGCGGCAAAATATGACCGCTCGAGCGCGAATAGGAATTCGGTGCGGGTGCTGTGGGTTACGCCGAGCCAATACAGGGCTTCTTCGTCCTTCGGGTTATGCTGTAACCGCTCCTCTTCGATCTGCTGGGCCTGGTCGAGCGCGGCGTTCAGCGCCTTAGCGAAGCCCCGCGGCAGAGGCTCGCGGCGCTTCTTGAATACCTTACCCGAGTTGAGAAAAGCGGATCCGGTATAGAGACCTTCCTTGAGCATCTCCCGATCGAGCGTGGCCTCGGCAAGGTAATTCCACGCCTCGAGGTCTTCCGGGTGGGTTTTGAGCCACTCGCTTACCAGTGATAGCGCTCGATCATACTCCGCGTTGTACATGAAATTGACGACAACCTGAAGGTTATCGCCCGGCTGCGATGAAGCTCCGCTGGCTCCGGCCGCGGCCCCCAGCAAGCTAACGGCCAGAACCGCCGCCACAATCCTACACATCCCCACTGCGCGATCATCTCCGCAAGAGGCGGCAAGACCGTTCAAGCGTTTGCATATCACCGTAGAACCTCCGTCGTATGTCGTCGGCGATCTTGGCGCTTCGTAGTCCACGCGATGCATAAGAAAGTACTCGCAAGAACACGGCCGCAACCGTGCGCAGCGCCTTTCCGACCGCCATCTAAATGCCGATCCGCAAACCGAACGTCCCCCCGTTTCCCAGGAACCGGCCGGCGCCTACCTGACCTATCATCTCGCATTCGGATCGAAACATAAAGGGCGGATCTTGACGACGAACAGCTAGATAATATAAATTAACCATCTGGTTAGTTAATTCCACGGCGGCCTATGCGACGAATGCCTTCCCATGCCAGAACCAACGCCCGGAGCGCCATTCTTAGCGCGGCAGAGCGCATCTTCGCGGAGAAGGGGCTGGATGGGGCGCGGACCGATGCGATCGCCCGGGCGGCGAAGGTCAACAAGGCCCTGCTCTACTACTACTTCAAGAGCAAGAATGCGCTCTTCAGCGCCGTCGCCGAGGCGATGATCCAGGACGTGAACCAGCGCCTGATGGACGTTCTTTCAGAACGCGGGCCGGAGGGGGAAGTCCTGCTTCGTTATATCGGGATGTTGTTTGACATGCTCTGCGAGCGGCCCAACTCGTACTGGCTGTTCCAACGCTTCCTGATGACGAATCCCAAAGTGATTGAGCGGCTGATGCGCGTCTATTTTTTGCCGCGATTTAACAGGCTGGCCGCGCTGATCCGGCGCGGCGTGCGCCGGGGGGCGTTTCGTTCCGTTGATCCCATGCACACCGCGCATTCGGTGCACGCCCTCGTGTTCTTCTATTTTCGCACGGGCCCAGTGATCAAGGCGTTTGGACTGTCCGACCCCTTTCAGCCGCGGAAGCTGAAAAGGCAGCGGCGCGAAGTGGTCGACTTCATCCGCTACGGGGTGTTTAGGAATCCGGAGGCGTTCAAGCCATGACGCGGCGGCTGTTAATCATTGTCGTTATTCTGGTGGCTGCGGGAAGCGCGGCGGCTTATTTCACCACGGGCAGCCATCCGAACGGGTTGGTCCTCACCGGGATCGTTTCCACTAATGAAGTGGCGGTGAGTTCACAAATCCCGGGCCAGATCACACGCCTGACTGTCAAGGAAGGTGACCACGTGGTCGAAAACCAGTTGATTGCCACGATCGATCCGCGCCAATACCAAGCGGACCATCGCTACTACGCCCAGAGCGAGCAGAGTTACAGTGCGCAGGTGATCGAGGCCGAAGCGACCCTGCACTACCAGGAGCTGCAAACCCGCAGCCAGATACGCCAGGCGGACGCCGCGCTCGCGGCCGCCCGCGCCCAGCAGGCGCAAGCGGCTGCGAACCGGTTAAATGCCCGGCAGAATTTTGATCGTACCCATAAGCTTTTCGAACAGGGCGTGATGTCCGCGCAATCAAACGATCAGGCGGAAACGACCCTGGCTGCGAATCAGGCTGCGTGGGACGCTAGCCAAAAGCAGGTGGCGGCGGCGCAGGCGGCGCTC
Source organism: Terriglobia bacterium (assembly GCA_050745065.1). Lineage (GTDB taxonomy): Bacteria > Acidobacteriota > Terriglobia > UBA7540 > UBA7540 > RH2-MAG17b. The sequence continues at coordinate 15,057 of JBOGJT010000304.1, read as the reverse complement.
GCTCTGGCCGAATCCAACGAGCAGCAAATCGCCGTCCGGCGAAGCCAGCTCGAGGCAAGCCGCAGGCAGCGGGCAGCCGCCGCGGCGCAATCTCAAAAGGCTCAGGTGCTCCTCAATGAAACTCAGATCCACGCTCCGGTCGGCGGCGTCGTTGACGTGCGCGCGGCGCTCGAAGGCGAAGTGGTGAATCCGGGCCAGCCCATCGTGACGCTGATCAATCCGGACGACCTTTGGGTGAGCGTCAACATCCCCGAAACCTATATCGACCGCGTTCGTCTTGGCGAGCGGCTGAGAGTGCGCTTCCCTTCGGGCATGGATAAGGAAGGGACGGTTTTCTTTCGGGGCGTGGATGCGGACTACGCCACCGAACGCGACGTAAGCCGCACGAAGCGTGACATCAAGACGTTTGAATTCCGCCTTCGGGTGGACAACAAAGACCGGCGCATCTGGCCCGGTTTAACAGCATACGTGACGATTCCCTGGAAAACGTTGCGCTGAAGGGAAGCGCTCTGCTGCGCGCGAACGCAGCAGACATTATCCCCTGAGCCCGTCGCGTTATGGGGTTTGCGCGCCCTGTGAGGTGACGTCACCCTGCCGTCAAGGTGATCCGTATGAATGACATCGAAGTTCAAAAGATCACCAAGCGCTTCGGAGACTTCACCGCGGTCAGCGAGGTGAGCTTCCAGGTGGCTCACGGAGAGATTTTTGGATTGCTCGGCCCAAATGGCGCTGGGAAGTCGACGCTGATCCGCATGATGAACACGCTGGTGACCCCGACGTCCGGCTCGGCGATGGTGAATGGGTTTGACGTCGTGCGCTCTGCAAACGAGGTGCGCAAGTCCATCGGGGTCATTCCCCAGGCTCAGACCTCCGACCAGATGCTGAGCGCCGAAGAAAACATGCTCATTTTCGCTCGCCTTTACGGAGTCAAGGGTGACAAACGGACCCGGATCATCCGCGAATTGCTCGAGGCCGTGCAACTCACCGAGTGGGCAAAGAAGCCGGTTGGAACCTTTTCGGGCGGCATGAGGCGGCGCCTGGAGATTGCCCGCGGCCTCGTGCACGAGCCCAAAATTTTCTTCCTGGATGAGCCGACGACGGGGCTCGATCCGGTGTCGCGCGTCGCGGTTTGGGAGATGCTCGACCGCTTGAAGCGGGAGCACGACATGACCGTCCTCGTCACAACGCATTACATGGACGAGGCCGACAAGTTGTGCAATCGCGTTGCGATTGTCGATCACGGCAAGCTCGTGGCCCTCGATTCACCCATGAAATTGAAGGCTTCGATTTCTGGCAGCAACACGTTGGAGGTGAGCTTTGACCGCGTCCCGGAGGGATGGCTTGACACCCTGAAGGGCTTGCCCGACGTTCTCTCGGTCACAGCGTCCGACCATGTTTTCCGGATCACGACCCGCAACGGGCCGCTGACGACGGTAAAGCTGCTCGACGCTGCGCGGCAAGCGCGTGCTGGCGTGGCCTCGCTTTCGGTTCAGAGTGCCACTCTCGATGACGTGTTCGTGCATTACACTGGCCGCCAGTTGCGCGACGCCGCAGCGGAGAGCGCCGTTTACGACGTCAGCCATATGTACGGGGGCCGCTGAATGTTAGGCCGGCATTGTCCCCGCCGACGGGTTTTCGAGGCGTCCGATTCTATGCGGCGCTACCGGGCGGGCCGGTTGGCGCGAGCGGCGCTGGTAAATTTATGAATCGTATCCTTGCCATCATTGAGCGCGACCTGCGGATGTTCAAGCGAAGCCCCGCGCTGATTTTTGCCTCGCTGATCCTTCCGCTCGTGCAGCTCGTCATATTGGGCTACGCATTCGGCGGCAACATCAAGCATCTCAAAGTCGGCGTGGTAGATCAGGACGGAGGCATGGGGGCGGTGAAGCTCCGCAATATGCTGGATGGCGTTGAGGCGACCGCGCAGACTTTCACCACCACCTCCTATGGCAATCTGGCCTCGGCGATGGCCGACTTGCGAAACGGGCGGCTCAACGGAGTGATCAATGTTCCACCCCACTTCACTCGCGATGTCCTCGCGCAGACGGATCCGAAAATCGGCCTCATGGTGGATAACACGGATAATTTCAGCGCCAGCACTTTGGAAGGCGCGTTGACGAGCGTCGTAAACGATTACGCGAATAACGGCGTCGCAGTTCGCATCACGCCTACCGTTGCACTGAAAACCGTCGAGCTTTACGGTTACACTCCCTACATCCAGTATTTTTTGCCCGCGGCCATCGCGCTCTCGATTTTTATCACCGCAATGATCGGGGGCGGAATCATGTATATCGACGACAAGGCGCGCGGCGTGCACGAGGGCTACCTGGTCACGCCGATCAAGAAGACCGAACTCATCCTCGGCTTCACGCTCGCAGGGTCGACCAAGGGCATCATGGCAGGGCTGATCCTGACGGTATTCGGAACGCTCATCGCCGGCATTCCCAATCCGCTCGATATCTGGCGGCTGGCCAAACTGTTTATCGTGATCGTGCCGACGTCCGTCGCGTTCATTAGCATGATGTTTTTGATGATGGTGCGGACGCAGGATCCCATGGTGCCGAGGTCGATCTTCGGTGTGCTGAACACACTGTTGTTCTTCCCAAGCGGCGCCATCTACCCGATTAACGCCTTTCCCGAATGGATGCGCTGGCTTGCGATCGTGGATCCATTCACCTACGCGATTCACGGGTTTAAGACTTTGCTGCTTAAGAACACCGGGTTCATGGCGATCAGCGGAGACCTTGCGTTTCTGGTCGGGTTCTCTCTCATCATGATGGTCTCGGCAACCGCGCTGTTCCGGCGCACGGTTTAACATCCAGTTGCCGGATTCTGCGGTGAAGATTCCAATGTGAAGCGCAGCGCGATCTTCGGCGGCAAGCAAGGGCCATTTCCGGTCATTCCCGCGAAAGCGGGAATCCGGTCAACTAATGGACCCCCGGCTTTCGCGGGTGTGACACCGATGGCGATGGCCGCGGCCACCGAAAATATTTGCTAGAAAGACAAGAAATTGCTCTTTTGCAACGCAGAGTGCGAAACGCCCCTGCGTCCGCCCCTCGGGCAAAATATTCTCCCGCATCCCCGAACCTGCGGTGGGGTGTCATATACTATACACAGTACGCATTTCACTTATCCGGGAGACGAACTGCTGTGACGCTGCTCGATGCCAAGCCTCCAAAACCCAAGCGTGGCATTTTCAAATACATTCCCCTGCCGGTCGTGATACTGATTATTATCGTCGTGGCCGGCCTTGTAGCGCACAGCATGTGGAACTTCCGCGAGGAGCGCGCCGTCTCCCGCTTCCTGACCACGTTGGAGCAGGGGAATTTCAAGATGGCGTACAAGCTGTGGCAGCCCGCTACCAGCTACCAATACAGCGATTTCCTGCACGATTGGGGAGTGAATGGCGACTACGGGAAAATCCGCAGCTTTGAGATCATCCATTCCAAATCAGAAGGGTCACACACGGTGCTGGTGATGGTTGACATCAACCACCGCGAGCCCTTGCTCAGCCTTATGGTGGATCGCAAGACCAAGGGCTTGTCCTACGCTATTCCATTTTGACTCCAGTTGTGGGAAGCTAACAGACCTTAGCAATCTGCGGGTGGCGCGCGCATGGAGTGCGCCACGCAAGCGGCTTTCGAAGCCGCGCGCAACACAAGACACACGCGGCCCGCGCCACTGCCGCTTCACGGCTTTTAACCTTTTCCTGGAGAGCATCGCATGCGGAATAAGCTAATCCTGGCCGGAATCTGCGCCGCCCTCTTTACTTGCGGCGCCGTGGCTGTGCTTCGCGCGCAGCGCCCGGACTCAAACGGAGTCATTCACCTTTCAACCAGCAAGGAAATCCGGCTGCCCGTTCCGGGGCATCCGCAAAAAACAAACAGCTTTCCTACCGCGCTGGTTCTGAGCCCGAACGGCAAGTATCTCGCCGTCTTGAACAACGGATACGGTACGGAAGAATCTTCCTATGACCAGTCCATCGCCGTGCTCGATATGGCCTCCCGTCATCTGGTCGATTATCCTGACCCGCGTTTGCACCAGCGGGCGCACCAGACGTACTTTCTGGGGCTCGCCTTCAGCGAAGACGGCCGGCGGCTTTACGCATCCTTTGCTTCCCGAACGGACCCCACCGGAGCCACGCCAGGCGACACCGGAAACGGAATCGCGGTTTACAGCTTTGACGCCGGCAAGCCTACGCCGGAGGGATTTCTCAAAATTCCGCTTCAACCTCTCAAAAGTCATCAGCTTCCCACCAAGGTATCGCGCGCGGTCCCAGCCGGCAAAGCGGATCCCTACCCCGCTGAAATTGCCCTCGTGAGGAACGGAGGGAAGGAAAGACTGCTCGTCGCGGATAACCTCTCCGACGACGCTCTTCTGCTCGACGCCGGGAGCGGAAAAATATTGCACCGTTTCGACCTCAGCCGCGGGCGCCATGTTCCCGCTGCATTTCCCTACGGCGTCGCCGTCACACCAGACGGCCGCCTCGGCTTCTGCACGCTTTGGAACGCTTCGGCGGTGGCGGAGTTGGATCTTCAAAGGGGCAAGGTGCTGCGCTGGATTCCTTTGCTGCGGCCATCGAACCCCACGGCGCCGGGATCGCATCCCTCCGCGCTGCTTTTGAGCGGGGATGGAAAATATCTCTATGTCACGCTTTCGAATGTGGACCGCGTCGCGGTGGTCAACGTCAGAGATGGCAAGCTCGCCGCTTTGTTGACCACCGAATTGCCCGGCGAACGGTACGGGGGCACAGATCCGAACGCTCTCGCCGAGAGCCGCGACGGAAAGTTGCTCTTCGTGGCCGATGCAGCGGCGGATGACGTGGCGGTCTATAAAACTCAGGAGATTCGCAATCAGGCTGCTTCGGCGGATTCCCCGGTTGAGCCCGCGGGGTTCATTCCGACGGAGTGGTACCCCACGGCGCTCGCCGTACGCGGAAGCGATCTCTTCATTGCCACCGGCAAAGGCGAAGGCACTACGGCGAACGCCTTGACTCCGGCTGAGGCGGCGCAGGAGAGGAAGCGCATCCACCGCTCTTACATTTATATTGCCACGTTGCTGCACGGCTCGGTGGCGCGGGTGAGCGTCCCGCAGATGGTTCAACAGCTCCCGGCCCTTACTAAGGAGGTTGAAGCCAGCAACATGATGGGCCGGACGCTCGCGTCGATGCACTTTGCCACCGGCCGCAATCCCATCAAGCACGTGATCTATATCATTAAGGAAAATCGCACCTACGACCAGATTTTTGGTGACCTGAAACCAGGGAACGGCGATCCCGCGATTACCATGTGGGGTTGGAACATCACGCCGAACGAGCACGAGCTGGCGCTGCAATTCGGCGTGCTGGATAATTTCTACGTCAGCGGTGAGGTTTCCGGCAACGGCCACGTATGGTCGATGGCCGCGATCGACAGCGATTATACCGAAAAGACTTGGCAGATCGCCTACCGCGGTTCGGAGCGGACCTACGATTACGAAGGCACGGTACTGAACGACACGCCCCTGGCCGAAGGCATCCCGGACGTTGATTCGCCGGGCACGAACTACATCTGGGCCGACGTGGCGCGGCACGGTCTCACGCACCGGAACTACGCCGAGTTCGTCGAGACGCATTGGTGCGGTAACAGAAGCCCGAAACAGAGCTCGCCCAAGGAAGGCACGCCATTGCCCGCGAGCCAAGCTTGTCCAATCGACTATGTTTATAAGGGGCAGCCGTTGCCCGCGAACGTGGGAGACCCGCACGGCTCTGCCAGCCCGTGGCCGTGGCCTATTCCCATGATTGCTTACGACCAGGCCACGATGCCGGAGCTGGTGGGGCACTTCGACCCCCGCTACGCCGATTTCCGTCTGGATTATCCCGACCAGTTGCGCACCGATGAGTTTATGAATGAGTTCCGCGGCTTCGTCAAGGCGCGCGAGACGGGCCGAGGGACCGAGCTTCCCCAGTTTGTGATCCTCCGCATGCCTGACGATCACACCGCGGGAACGCGTCTTAACTTTCCCAAGCCCGAAGCCTCCGTTGCCGATAATGACTTGGCGGTCGGGCGCGTGGTTGACGCCGTTTCGCACAGCCCTTATTGGAACGACACCGCCATTTTCATCCTGGAAGACGACGCCCAGGACGGGCCTGACCATGTGGACGCGCACCGCAGCACCGCGCTTGTCATCAGCAAGTACTCGCCCGGCTCGCGCGCGCATCCGCATGTGGAGAATCATTTCTATACCACGGTCAACATCATCCGGACGATGGAAGTGCTTCTCGGGCTGCCCCCGATGAACAACAACGACGCTCGCGCCCAGGTGATGGCGCCCCTGTTTTCTGGTCCGGGCAGCCAGCTGCCTTTCACCGCCGATTACCGGAACAAGAAAAACGGCCTCATGTACGAAATGAATACGCCTAAGGAGCCTGGAGTGAAGGAATCCGCCAAGATGGACTTCACCCACGCGGACGCGGCCAATTCCGCCGTATTGAACCGGATCCTCTGGCGAGAGGCCAAGGGCAACGCGCCCATGCCCGCGCCGCGACATACGGTCATTCTACCCGGAGAGGACTAGCGCAAACCTGTACCATGAGGTTGACGACCACCTGCATCGGTTTAGCGGAAATTGAACGCGCGCAGGAGCGCATCGCGGGTTCGATTTTTCTCTCGCCTTGCCCTTATTCCGAAACCTTGTCCCGGCTGACGGGGCAGCAAATCCATCTGAAGCTTGAAAACCTGCAGATGACGGGCGCGTTCAAGGAGCGAGGCGCGCTCAACAAGCTGCTCTCGCTCAGCAAAGCAGAGACCGAGCGCGGGGTGATTACCGCCAGTGCCGGCAATCACGCCCAAGGAGTTGCCTACCACGCTTCGAAGCTCGGCATTGCGGCGCATATCGTGATGCCGCTGGCCACACCGCTGGTGAAGGTGACCGCCACGCGAAACTACGGCGCCGAAGTGATCCTTCACGGTGACAATTACGACGAGGCGCACGCTGAGGCGGCGCGCCGTTGCGAGGAAAATGGCTACACCTTTGTGCACCCCTTCGACGACCCGGCCGTGATCGCAGGCCAGGGGACCATTGGCCTGGAATTGCTTCGCCAGGTTTCAAGCCTCGAAGCGGTGGTGGTTCCCATCGGCGGCGGCGGCTTGATCGGCGGCGTTGCGTGCGCGATCAAAGAGACGCGACCCGGCGTCCGTATCGTCGGCGTGCAGACGGCGCGGCTGCCGTCGATGCAGGCCGCGGTGGCTCACCATAAGCCGGTGACCGTCGAACCTGCCGTTACCGTGGCCGATGGCATCGCCGTGCGCCGCGCGGGCGACCTGACGCTTCCACTGGTGGAGCATTACGTGGATGAAATCGTAACGGTGGAGGAGGAAGATATTGCGAGCGCCATTCTGGTGCTGCTCGAGCGCGAGAAAACGCTGGCAGAAGGAGCCGGCGCCACGGCCTTAGCCGCGCTGCTTCAGGGCAAGACGCGCCTGCGCGGCGAGCGAACGGCGGTGCTGGTTTGCGGGGGTAACATTGATGTCACGCTGCTCGCACGCATTATCGAGCGCGGCATGGTCAAGGACGGCCGCATGGTGCGCCTCCGTATTCACCTGCTTGACCGGCCCGGAGCTTTGCACGAGCTTACCGGCATTATTGCCGAGCATCGCGCCAACATAGTGGAATTGCTGTTTGACCGCGCCTATTACGGCGTGAACCTGAGCGAGACGGTCATCGACGTAACGTTTGAAACTCGCGATCCGGGCCAGGTGAGTGAACTGCTCGCGGCGCTCACCGCCAATGGCTACAAACACGAGATGGTGAAGTAGCGCGGACTCGCGTGTGCCCGGGTTCTCAGCGGGTCCACGGAATCAAGCTAAAAAGCCGCAGACCGGCACACGGCGCGGGTCTCTGCTACTCGCTTGCCAGACAGGAACCGGCCCGCTCGCTACACGTAATATCGCTCTTTACGCCGGGCGGACTCGTAGTTGTTCCGCGCCGCCCGGACGGACTCGGTGCCGGCAACTTCGGCCACCGGAACGTCCCACCACGACTCGTATCCGAGCACGTGAACGTCGTTGTCCACCTCGATGACGACCACCGTGGTGCGTGAGTTCGACCGGGAATACTCGACCGCTTTCTGCAGTTCAGCGTGGGTGGTGGCGAGAACGGCTTCGGCGCCAAGGCTCGCCGCATTCGCCACAAAATCCACCCGGTTAATTTCTCCTTCGAGCTTGCCTCCTTTTCGTTCACGGTAACGCGTCCCAAAGCCTTCACACCCCACCGAACGGCTTAGCGAGCCAATGCTCTTGAACCCATGGCTATCGAGCAGCACAATATTCAGCTTGATGCCCTCCTGAACTGCGGTGTGAATCTCCTGCGCCATCATCATGTAGGAACCGTCGCCGACCATCACGAAGACCTCGCGGCCGGGGTCCGCCATTTTCGCGCCGAGACCCCCGGCAATCTCGTATCCCATGCACGAATAACCGTATTCCAGGTGGTACTGCTTGGGGTCGCGCGTGCGCCAGAGCTTGTGCAAGTCTCCCGGCAGGCTTCCCGCGGCGCAAACCAGAACGTCTCTGGGCTGGGTGACGCTGTTGATCACCCCGATCACCTCGCCCTGACTGAGGGGCGGACCGTAGCGGAGGCCGTAAATGCGGTCCACCTCTTTTTCCCATTCCGCACGGTAGCGCCCCACCGTCTCCCGAACTCCGGCGCTCACGCCGTAATCTTTGAGCGCGGCCGCGAGCTCGCTGAGTGTTGCCTTGGCGTCAGCCGTGAGCGCAAGCCCGGAATGTTTATGAGCGTCAAATTCCGCGACGTTGATATTGATGAACTTTACCTGCGGGTTCTGAAACGCAGTTTTCGACGCCGTGGTGAAGTCGGTATAGCGAGTGCCCACGCCGATCACCAGATCGGCATCGCGGGCCGCGACGTTTGCGCCCGGTGTCCCCGTCACCCCCATCGCGCCGAGGTTTTGCGGGTGGTTGAAACATAGAGAGCCCTTCCCAGCCATGGTCTCACAGACGGGTATCCCCGTCGCCTCGGCAAGGTGGGCGAGCGCCGTGGTTGCCTCTGAGTAGATGACGCCGCCGCCGGCGATGATCAGAGGCTTTTGTGAGGCGCGGATTCGCGCCACGGCTTCGGCAAAAAGCACGGCGTCGGCCCGAGGCCGTGGAACCGTCCAGACGCGCCGCTCGAAAAACTGCGATGGGAAATCAAATGCTTCGGCCTGGACGTCCTGAGGCATACTCAGCGTAACCGCCCCGGTGTCTGCGGGAGACGTGAGCACGCGCATGGCCTCGGGAAGCGCTGTAATGAGTTGCTCGGGCCGCTCGATGCGGTCCCAGTAGCGCGACACCGGCTTAAAACAATCGTTCGCCGATATATCCTGCGTGGTGGACCATTCGATCTGCTGCAACACGGGCGCCACGTTGCGGCGAGCGAAAATGTCACCGGGAAGGAGCAGAACGGGAAGGCGGTTGACCGTGGCAGCCGCCGCGCCGGTCACCATGTTGGTGGCGCCGGGGCCGATGGACGTGGTGCAAGCGAGTGTCCGCAGGCGGTTGCTCATCTTGGCGAAGCCCGCCGCGGTGTGGACCATCGCCTGCTCATTGCGGCAAAGGAAGTAAGGGAAGTCTTGCTGCTCGAACAAGGCTTCGCCGATTCCGGCTACGTTGCCGTGTCCGAAAATGCCGAAGCAGCCGGCAAAAAATGGGTGCTCGCTGCCGTCCCGCGCCGTCCGCTGCTGTTGAAGAAAACGGACCAGGGCCTGCGCGGTGGTTAATCTCTGGGTCATCGGGATAAACCTCTCAACGGATTAGCACGTTGCTGAAACGATGTTTTTGGCTGTCATTCTGCTATGGAAATGGGGAAAGACAACTTTGAAAACATACGTCTTGTGACGTTCATCGTAGGGGCGCTGCTTGCTGCGCCCTTTGGACGATAGGCGCGGCAAGCAGCGACGCTACGCCGTGTTTTCATGCTTTGCAGCTGTTGTGGAGCGACATGAGAACTCCTCAGAATGACACGCTTCCGGAGTCTTTTCAGCAACCGAGTTAGAGTGGATATACTACACTGCCTTCGCCGGAGCTCTCACCAACCGGCGGCGCTTGCGCATCGAGAAGCCGCACGATTCCCTCACCCGCAGCCGCGGAGCAAGTTTCTCGACCGTGTACGGGCCGCCCTTGCCGGACAGCCGCAAAAGGAGCCGCTTGGCGGCGGCAACGCCCAGCTCGTACTTTGGCAGATCGACGGTGGTCAGACGCGGACGGAAGCAGCGCAACCAGGGATAATCGTCAAAGCTCACAAGCCCAAAATCGTCCGGGCACTCCACTCCCATTTCGTCCGCTGCCTGCATGAAGCCGACGGTCATGAGATAGTTGGCGACGAAAACCGCATCGGGCCGGTGGGGAAGTATGGCGAGGCCCGCGCGATAGCCTGATTCCACGCGGTAATCGCCTTCCGCGATGAGTTTTGGGTCGTAAGTCAAGGCGTACTCTTGAAGAGCTTTGCGATAGCCCCGAAACCTTGTGGCGCCGTTGCTCACATTGAGGGGTCCGCCCACCAGCCCGATCCGCCGATAGCCAATGCGCGCGAGGTGCGAGACGGCTTCATAAGCGCCCTGCAAATCGTCCGTCACCGCCGCATCCGTCTTCAAACCCTTGACGGTGCGCATGATGAGGACGATGGGAACGTTGGATTTTGAGAGCATCCGGCGGAGGGACGGTGGAAAAGGCCCCGGAGCCTTCGTCAGCAAAATCCCGTCCACCTGCTTCGAGAGAAGCAGCTCGATGTACCTTTCTTCCTTCTCCTCCTGGTTATCGCTGTTGCAGAGCAGAATGCTGTAGCCGCCCTTTTGCGCCGTATCTTCGGCGCCCCTCACCACAAGTGGAAAGAAGGGGTTGGCGATGTCTGGCACGATCACACCGATGGTATGGGTCTGGCGCCGGGCCAGTCCGCGGGCGAGCAAATTCGGGCGATACTGAAGTTTATGGATCGCCGCGTCCACGCGCTTCTGCAGCGCGTCACTCACCCGGGCGCTGCGGTTAATCACCGCCGAAACCGTGTAGACGGAGACGCTCGCTTCCTTCGCCACATCATAGATATTCGGCGTGCGGCGTACAACTGCTTTGCGCGGCTTGCGAGGCCTTGCGGATTTCTCGGCGCTCATAGCGAATCCTGAACACGGTCCGCGTGCGACTCAGCGACGCGGCGTTCCAGCTCCGCGCGGTATGGCATGGCGTCGGAGCAGCTCACCCGGCCCACCACAATCGAGGCGGCGCAATTACCATATAACAGGCACTCCCCCGCGGGCAAACCACGGTCTAGGGCGGAAAGAAATCCGGCCGCAAAAGCGTCGCCAGCCCCAACCGAACTCACCACGGCGACCGGCGACGCCGGCAGCGAGAACGATTGCCCCCGCGTAAAAGCCTCTACGCCGCGCGCGCCGAGCTTGCGAACCACCATCGCTACGTGAGAATCCAGAAGGCAGCGAATTTGTGCGGCAGGGTCTTCTGTGCCCGTCAGAAGGGCCATTTCGTTTTCATTGCCTAGCACCAGGTCAACCCAGGGCAGCGCCGCGCGGGCCTGGCGGCCCGCCTCGCCGGGCGAAGGCCACGAGCTCGCGCGGTAGTCCACGTCGAGCACCACGCGCAAGCCCTTCTCGTGGGCGGCGCGGAGTGCGCTCATGGTTGATTCGCGCGACGGAGACGCCGCGAGGCTCGTCCCATTGGTCACGAACATCCGCGCCTGCGTCACGAAAGCGAGTTCCGCCTCGCCCAGCGTCACTTGAACGTCCGCTGGCTCGCGCCGGTAAAAGACCTGCCGGAAGCCGTCTGGCGGGCAGACTTCCGTGAGACAAAGCGAAGTATTGTATCCTTCCACGGCCCGTACGTGGCGGGTATCCACCCCCTCATGGGCGAGAAAACCCAGCAGAAACGGGCTTAACTCATCACGCCCTACGCAACTGATGATGCCGGTCGTCAGGCCGAGTCGCGCGAGCCCCACGGCGATATTCGCACTCGATCCGCCCACATGCCGGGAAAAATGCTCTACCTTGTCGAGCGGCCGCCCTTGCTCGATGGCGTAGAGATCATACCCAATGCGTCCGAGAATACAAACGTCCAAATTGACGGCTCCCTTCCGGATTGTATGTGGCGCCTATACGAAGCCTCATCAGTCAGCCACGGGCATTTGCTGTGGCGGCGCTTTTTGAACGCCGAAATGACGGTGGCCAGAGGCCGCCGCAACAGGGTCGAGCGGCACTGACTTCTGACGTCATGCAAATAACGGTAAGACGGGCTCTCGCGTACATGGCAAACGCGGCGATGTATGGGCCATCCGGCCTACGACAGCATAGTGGCCATTGTCAGACTACGCCTAACGCTATCCTTCCCGGCCGCTCATCACCGCGATCGCTTCCTTAGGCGCTGCTCCACGATGAACCAACGCCGTCAAGGCTCTCGACATTAAGAACGGGTCGCGCCTGCCCGGGAAGAGCAAGTTCCTGCCGATGACGGCGCCTCGCACGCGCGGGCTTACAGCGAGGCCTGCGGCAAAATCGCTCACCGCTTCAATGGGATCTTCCCGCGCCGGGCCTCCGAGCAAAAGAATAGGCAGGGTCGTCGCCCGGCATACGCGGGCGAAGCCGTCTCCGTAAGGCAGCTTCAGCCAGACGTTCTGAGAAGACTCGCTCATGCCCGCCGCGATTCCGCACTGCCTCACCAGCGTCGCCGCGTCGCGCATGACCTCGTAACGTTCGTCGTGCTTCTCGACGCCGAGCGGTTCGAGGAATACGGGGAGTCTCCGCAACCTCAACTCGTTCATCGCAACCGCACAGGCATGCATGGTGCGTCCAGCGGCTGGATCGTGAGGGTCTAGCCGCCAAAGCATTTTGCCGCCGTCGCAGCGAAGCGCCGCAAGACGCTGGGCGGTGAAACCGGTAAACGCGTCCTCCATCTCGAAGGACGTCCCGGCGATGCCGCCGCGGTTCATGCTTCCCACGAGAACGCGGCCGTCGAGAAAGCCCGGCCCTCCGCGCCGCCTCTCCAGGTAATTTACAAGAAACAGCTCTTCCATTACATCGGGCGAGGCCAGAACGCCGTCGAGGTCTGAATCGGCCAATACCCGTCGAGCGCGCGAGAGATATTCGAAGCGGTCACCCATTGCCAGCGAGTCGCCGCGGATGGCGTTGACGCCTCGCGCCGGATGATCCAGCGCCACCAGCACCAGCTTGCCGTCTCGCGCGAGGCGCGTGCGCCGCTTCCGGCGCCGTGCCTCCTGCTCCACCAGCCGCGGTCGATGTACGCGCAGCTCCGTGATCTGTTCAAAAGTACCTGCATCGAGAAACCCTTCGAGCCTGCTGCCTCGCGCCATACGTTCCTTTCGCGCCGGAAGTTGGATCCACCGCGGAGTTCGACCGCTTTCGGCTACGGCGACATTGTAACGCAGAGGCCAACACGCGAGCCGGCTCCAGTTAAAACTTCCGCGACCACTCCTTAGGCCAGCGCTCGATCACAACTTTCTTATCTGTATAAAACTCGATGGCATCGCGCCCCTGCGCGTGAAGGTCGCCAAAGAAACTTCCTTTCCACCCTGTAAAGGGAAAATACGCCATGGGCGCGGCCACGCCAAGGTTGATCCCAATGTTCCCGGCTTGTGCTTCGTACTTGAATTTGCGCGCCGCGGCGCCGCTCTGCGTGAACAGGCAGGCCATATTTCCATAGTGCGATTGGTTCAGAAACTGAATCGCGCCGTCCAGCGTCGCAAAATGAGACAAGCCCAGCACGGGACCAAATATCTCGGTTCGGGCAATGGCGCCGGAGGGGGAGACGGCGTCGAGCACCGTCGGCCGGATGAAGTTCCCCTTCTCATAACGCGGGATATTCGGCGCCCGCCCGTCCACGAGCAGCCGCGCGCCCTCTCGAACGCCTTGCTCGATCAACCCCTCGACCCTCCCCTTGCTTTCCGGGCTGATGACGGGTCCCGTCTGAACTCCTTCGTCGAGGCCATAGCCCACCACGCGTGTGGCGGCCGCCTCGGCGAGCGCTTCCGTAAATAGCTTCCGCGCATCACCCACGGTCAAGACCAACGACGCGGCCAGGCACCGTTGGCCCGCGCAACCAAATGCGGAGTCACTGATCACCTGCCGTGCCGTTTCGACGTCGGCATCCGGCAGGACCACCACCGGGTTCTTGGCGCCTCCCTGGCATTGCGCCCGTTTGCCGTTCGCGGCTGCGCGGGCATAGATATACTGCGCCACGGGCGTCGAGCCCACAAAGCTCACGGCACGGATCAGCGGATGATCAAGCAGCGCGTCGACGGTTTCCTTGGCGCCATGGACGAGGCTCACCACGCCGGGGGGGAATCCCGCGCGCTCGATCAACCCGAACAGCTTCGCTGCCGTCATCGGCACCTTTTCCGATGGCTTCAAAATGAAGGTGTTTCCACACGCCACGGCGTAGGGCAGGAACCACAGCGGAATCATGCCGGGAAAATTGAATGGCGTAATCGCGGCGACCACGCCCAGCGGCTGCCGGATCATCGTTTCATCAATGCCGCGGGCGATATCTTCGTTGTTGTAGCCCTGCATCATGAGAGGAATGCCACAAGCGGTTTCAATGTTCTCCACGCCCCGCCTCAGCTCACCCACCGACTCCGCGAAAGTCTTCCCGCATTCGTTGGTCAGAGTACGCGCTACATCCTGAAGGTTTTCGTCGAGTAGGGATTTCAGCTTGAACAAGTGTTGAATGCGGTCTCCCGCCGGAGTCCGCCGCCAGTTTACAAAGGCCTTAGCCGCGGCTTGGACAGCCCGATCCACTGCCGAGGCGTCCGAGAGCGGGACTCGCGCCATCACCTCTCCGCGCGCCGGATCTGTGACGGGCAAATGGGCGCCACCGCGTTCTTTGGACCAGGCGCCGTCGATGTAGTTTTCCAATTCAGGCGTGATACTCATAATGGCTACTCCTCAAGCCTTGCTAATCCTGGATTATTCATGAATGGTTAGGAGGGCGGGGTTTTAACCCCGCCGAAAGCTTGCATCGTTCCATTCCCTTTGTCTTGCCGGATGAGCGGCTCGTTCTAACG
>JBOGJT010000303.1:0-17577 GCA_050745065.1 Terriglobia bacterium | reverse complement strand
AGGTCCGTTTGGGGTCTCAACGTAATCGCCGGCACGGGAAGAATCGGCTCCTTCGAGACCGGCGTCAAGTGGAACTGCTGCAGTATCGTGGCGAGCAGCAGCGTTGCTTCTGTGAGAGCGAACGAAGCGCCAATGCAGGCTCGTGATCCTCCGCCGAAGGGAAAATATGCGAAGCGCGGAAGTTGGCTCGTGAATTCCGCGGTCCACCGGCTTGGGTCGAAAGCCGCGGGATTGGGGTAAAACCGCGGATCGCGGTGGACGATCCATTGACTCATGATCACGCTGGCTCCTCGTGGCAAAATATAGTCCCCAATTTCGATGTCGCGGACGGCTACGCGCGCCATCGCGTATGCCGGCGGATATAAGCGCAAGGCTTCTTTGATGGCGAGCCCGGCGTAGGGTAGGGCAGAAAGGTCGCGCGGGCCCGGCGGCTGGTCCCCCAGGACGTTTCTCATCTCGCACAATAACCGGTCTTCTACCTGGGAATGATTGGCGATCAGGTAGAAAGCCCAGCCCAGGGTGAGAGCCGTGGTTTCATGACCGGCGAGAAGTAAGGTCATCACTTCGTCGCGCAGTATCTGCCGGGTCATCGAGCCGACGCTGTCATCTCTGCCGCGGAGCAACTCCGAGAGAAGGTCATCGCCATCTTTTCCCTTAGACTTCCGCTGCCGGATAATCTCATCGACCACTCGTTCCAGGCGGCGTGCTGCCAGCCGGTACCGCACGTTGACGGGCGTGGGTAGATAACGCAGAGCCGGGAGTAGAATGCGGCCGCGAGTATTGAATCGCATGATGGGAGTGAGCGCGCTCGCCACTTTGTCCGCCATCTCGCCGATTTCAATGCCAAACAACGCGCGCGTGACGATCTGCAGCGTGAGACGCGCCATGTCTGAATGCACGTTACGCGTTTCGCCATCGCGCCAGTCTTCGATCATGCGGCGGGCAAACTCCGCCATCAGTGCTCCATAAGCTTCCACCCGCTCGCGGCGGAACGCAGGCTGGCAAAGCCGCCGCTGCAACAACCACTCGCTGCCCTCACTGGTCAGCAACCCGCTGCCAAACAGCCGCCGGTTTACCTGAAGGCCGCGGCCCTTGACGAAATCCTGTGGATGCCGGACGAGGACATATTCAATGGCTTCGGGCTGGTTCAAAAAATAGACGTGCCTTCCGAACGCACGGTACTGGAAGGTGTCTCCGTAGCGGCGCGCCCAATCGGTCAGCAGACTCAGCGGGTCGCGGCTGCCCATCGGCAGGGTTCCAACGAGGAAACGGCCCGGAGGGCCCGGAGGCAACTTGATGGCGCTCTTCATGGATTAATGCGGATTACATATTATGGTGACACCAAATGTTGTAGCGGCGGCCTCTGGCCGCCGGTTTTACCGCGGTCGGAGATCGCCGCTAAGGCGAACACTGTCAGCATAATATGTAATCCTCAGTAGGATCGCGTGATGTCACGTGGCGCGGCCAACTGTCGGCTGGAAAACGCCCTTCAGTTGTCATTCAGAGCGGAGAATCCGTTTTGGCTTTGAACCGATAAAGTTGCGAGATTCTTGACGGGTGGCGCAGCATCGAAAACGTTCCGTCGAGGGCTGCGTATCCGCGCGCGGCGAAGTGCGTGCCGGTGGACACAACCTCGTGCGACGGGTGGCTTTCAGCCTGCGCGAACCGAGTTGAGGCTATGCTTCGACCGGGGCTGGCTTCGAAGGAATCCAATAAATTTCCTCCCGGATGAAATCCTTGGAAAAGCCGCGCCGCTTCAGGATACCTTTGCAATTTTCGATCATCTGCGGATGGCCGCACAGGTAAGCGGTGGTGCTTGCGGGATCGAGCCACAGCGCGTCCAGATATTTCCGCGCGACGTCTTCCACGCGGCCCACTTCGCCCTTCCAGCCGGGATCCTCCCACGGCCGGCTGACCGAAGGGATGTAGCGCAGCCAGTCGGCTCTGGTCTCGAGTTCACGCAATTCGTCGCAATAGGCAAACTCCCAGGACCGGCTTGCGGCCTGAATGACCACGATCTCGTGACGGGCGGGATTACCATCGTTTTCGCCCCGCATGAGGGTGCGCACGATGCTGACGTAAGGAGCGACTCCGGTGACGGTGCACAGAAAGAGGTGCTTCTTGTGGCCGCTCGTCAGGTCAAGCGTGAACCGGCCCCGCGCCTGCCGGCGCATCCAAAGCGTATCTCCCACTCCGCCCGTAAACAGGAGAGGCGTGAGCTCGCCCTGTGGAACGAGCTCAAAAAAGAACTCCAACTCATTTTCGAGCGGGCTGGAAACGATCGAGTAGGCGCGCTGCACCATTCGATGTTCCCGCTCGACGGCCAGCGTTGCGTATTGGCCCGGCTTAAAATTGAGCTTCTCTTCTGTGCGCGCGCGGATTGACCACAACTCGGGTCCGTAGTCTCTGCGCTCAATCAGTTCGATCTTCTGGTAGATCGCCGTCGATACACTCATGTCATACACTGAAACACGTCTGACTGTATTTTTCAAGGCGGCAGGTTGGATGGCGTGATGCGGGTAGACGGAAATACGGCGGCTTCACGAGCGCCGGTTTGCCGTTGGGAGGGCGAATGGGCCACGTCGTGGAAATAGCGCGCAGGGCTGATGGCCGCGCCCAAAATCTGAGGGTGCGGCAGCCAGCTTCCCTGCGAGGCGTGCCGCGCAACCCTCGGTGAAGTACGGACGAAAATCGGCCAGATAATTTCCCTCGTGGCCCAAGTGGTGATAGACCACGTCCAGAACCAGAGCCAATCCCCTCTCATGGCACGCGTTCACCAGCCGTCTTAATCCATCGGGCCCGCCGTAGCTGTTCTGCACGGCGAAAGGGAACACCCGCGGGTGGCGCAGACATGCCGTTGCTTGGCATGTCTGCGATGCAGCGAAGCTGGTACCCGTGACTCCATCAGCGAGCAATCTGTGAATGCCGCAGACATCGCAAAAGCGCGATGTCTGCGCCACCCGCGCTTCTACGACATGAATGTCTGGAGACCCAGGAAACGGGATGAGAAATTGAATTATATGCACAATAACCCGGTGAAACGCGGCCTCGTCCGGGAGCTTGGCCCTGGTCAAGTTGGAGATTTTATTTCCTGAACGACGCCACCGGATTATCGATGGACCCGACGCCGTAGTCCTTCGCATCGCAGACATCACAAGACAATGTCTGCGCCACCCGCGATGTCTGCGCCACCCGCGATGACGATGGCAATCTGCTCCGCAACCACAGCCTTCATGGGAATTCCGTATTCTTAGGTAAGCTATGGCGGGTATCGGAGCGCAAGCCCGTTGTCGCCACGCTGATCAGCCAGATACTATATGACTGCTGACTCCCGCACTCGAAGCAAAATGACTTATCAGGGCAAGCTCGCGGTCTGCGCCCCGGGCTTGTTTACACACCATGTCAGCACAAATCGGGATTATAGTAGTGGTAGCGCGGAGTTGTATTTTAACTCCGCGGCCTTTCCCAGACCCACAAACAAGCCGCAGAGCTTCAAAACGCGAAACTCTGCGCTACTCGCTTGAGCCCGTCGCTACCGCACTCGTTAACCGGTGCGTGGCGTCGTACGCCAGGCTCGCCGTGTGGCTGAGCGAGGCGTTCGTATAATCCTGATCGAGCTTCCCCAGCACGTTGCCACCCCGCCCTTTCACAACTCGCCGCGGAATGCGTCACACCGGACTCGGACTGCCGTCACCGGCGATAACGTCCCATTAACACTGCTTCCGCGAGCACGTGGCCCTTCATCGCACGCTCTACATCTGCCTTCGTAGCGTCCGGCTTGAGGCTTAAGCGAATGTTGAGCGCGTACAGCCTGAAGAAGTAGCGGTGAGGCTCTCCGGGGGGCGGACACGGGCCGCCGTAACCGGCGAAGCGGAAATCGTTCACTCCTTGCGATCCTCCGCCTTGGATGTGGTGGCCTTTGGGTACGCCCTCCGGCAAGGTCATCGTCCGGGTCGGCAAATTGAAGACCACCCAGTGCACCCACGGGTGCGCGGGTGCGTCCGGGTCCGTTAGAACCAGGGTAAAACTTTGAGTGCCCTCGGGCGGGCGGCTCCAGGTGAGGGAAGGAGAAGTATTTGCTCCGGAGCACGTGTAACGCCTGGGAATAAAAGCTCTCGCATGAAAAGCCGGCGTACTCAGCTGGAGTCTCGCGCTGGCTGCGAAGCCGGCACGCGTATTCCCTCCGCCTGGCGCAAGCGCCGCGGCGACCGCCAACAGAACGGCGAAGCCGCCTGCATTCCGTGGAAAACTTGAATCAAAACCGCGTATCATACGGCGTTGCATCGAGGTCCTCCGGGTTGTCATGGTTTTTGACTATCGTAGCATGGCCGGTGCGCAGTCACCTGTGGGATTATCGAAGATCAAACGCCTTTCGTATCTGCTATTCTGGCATATTCGCACTGCTGGAATGCGCGGCTGAAAACCAAGCGACGGGAGCGAGAAATGGCCTTCACTGACAATCAGAATGCGAAAATCTCACGGCGTAAGTTCCTCGGTGAAACGGCGGGCGCCGCCGCACTCTCGGTCTTACCATCTAGAGCGGTTGCGAGCGCCAGGCGGGGCGAAGGCGCAGACCGGGGAGCGCTGCCCTCGCCGGGTGCGGTGACGCTGCGGGTGGATGCCGCTCCGTCCGCGGTGGTCAACTCCTTCGATCCCGACGCGAGCCTTGGCAGCTCCATGGACGAGCTTTCCCCATCGGTTGTGGACAAGATATATACTCCCGAAATCATCCGGCAGTGCCTTTCGGCCGGCTGGGGACCGATTACGTACCGCAATCATACGGAGCTGGCGATTGAGGCGTGGCACTGGAACCACAACGGGACGTGGAGCGATCCGGCCCATCAGCGCGGATATTTTGTGGGTGATTCCAAGCCCTCCGGCTTCCTCCGGCACTCCTTCGGTTACCCTCTTCCTCATCGCGGGAGCACACGCAATGGCGGCGCTTCAAGGGGCGCTTCACGGCTGACTGACGGCAACCCTGCAACATTCTGGAAGAGCAATCCCTACTTGACGCGAGCGTTTGCCGGGGAGGACGATGCACTGCACCCGCAGTGGGTCATCATCGATCTCAGCCGGATTCAGAAGGTGAACGCCATTCGCATCCACTGGTGCGAGCCTAGCGCCCGAGTTTACGAGGTTCAGTACTGGACGGGGGATGATCCGATGAATTGGGAAGCCCAGTACGCCGCGGGCGGAGCCGGAGTGAGCCGTCAGGCTGCGGGGCGTTGGAACCAATTCACGTATGGAATGGTGCGCGAC
The DNA here is from genome assembly GCA_050745065.1 of Terriglobia bacterium. Classification (GTDB taxonomy): domain Bacteria; phylum Acidobacteriota; class Terriglobia; order UBA7540; family UBA7540; genus RH2-MAG17b. The sequence continues at coordinate 12,318 of JBOGJT010000303.1, read as the reverse complement.
GGGGACGGCGGCGTGGAGACGCTTAAGTTGGCCGGCGAACCGGTGGCGACACAATGGATCCGCATCCTGATGACGCAATCGTCCAACCGGCCCGGCCCGCACGGCGCCGGCGACGTGCGCCACCGCGTGGGCTACGCAATCTACGAAGTATATGCCGGCACGCTGCAAGACGACGGAACCTTCGTTGATCTGGTCAAACATTCACCGGACGAAAACCAGACAGCAACTTATTGTTCCTCCACCGACCCCTGGCATTCCGCCTCCGACTTGAATGCGCATGGCGATCAAACCGGTTTCGATCTCTTCTTTACCAGCGGCATCACCAACAATCTGCCGGCCATGATTCCCGTGGCGGTGCTGTTCAGCACTCCGGAGGACGCGGCGGCGCAGATTTCTTACCTGAAGAGCCGCGGCTATCCTTTGGCCTGGGTGGAGATGGGTGAAGAATGCGATGGCCAGTATTGCATGCCAGAAGATTACGCGGCGCTGTACATACAATTTGCCGCTGCAATCCACAACGTGCATCCTGACGTGAAGCTGGGAGGTCCGGTGTTTCAGGGCATCAATCAAGACATCACCGTCTGGCCCGACGCCCAGGGGCGGACTTCGTGGTTCGAACGCTTTCTGGATTACCTCAAGGCCCACGGCCGGATTCAGGACCTCTCGTTCGTCTCCTTTGAACACTATCCCTTCGATCCCTGCTCGATCACCTGGGCGGATCTCTATCGGGAGCCTGAATTGACCCGCAGTTGCCTCCAGGCGCTGCGCGACGACGGGCTGCCACGCGGCATTCCGCTGATGAACACCGAAAGCAATGTGTCTTGGAACATGACGCAGTACATGGGCGACATCTTTTCGGGCCTTTGGCTGGCCGATAGCGTGGGGTGTTTTTTCCTCGAGGGCGGCGCCGCGTATTACCATTCCCCAATCCAACCGCAGCGCCCGAACCGCGGCTGCCACGGATGGGGAACGTGGTCAAACTTCATCTGCGACGCGAATCTCAACGTCTCGGGTTATACCGCTGAATACTATGCCAGCCAACTGATCAACCTTGAATGGGTGAAACACCACGCTGGTGTACACAATCTGTATCGCGTTTTGGGTACCGTCAAAGGCGCGGCGGGGAACCATCTGGTCACCAGCTATGCGGTTGAGCGTCCGGACGGTGATTGGGCGGTGTTGCTGATCAACAAAGACCAGGACAACGCGCGCGCGGTGCGAATCGAGTTCGAGAATGTGGAGAGCGGGAAGACGGGATATTTCTCAGACCCGGTCAGCGTCGTGGTCTTTGGAAGCGAGCAGTATGTATGGCATTCGGATGGTCTGAATTCGCATCCGGATCCCCATGACCCTCCACGGAAGGCGACGCAGCGGGGCGGCGCTCGAGCACAATTCACACTGCCGAAGGCGTCGATTACGGTACTGCGCGCGAAGGTAGAGTACAGCTGAGTTCCCGATGAGCGCTCTGCAACAAAATCCGCGAAACATTGCGGACGTGCTTACATTCTTCCCCGCTTTGCGGCCAGGCCCACCAGTTTTCCCAATGGAACCGCGCGCCTTGCGCCCGTGACCGCTGGAAGGTTGCCGGGCAATCCGTGCAGCGTGCGGTCGGCCAGGAGAGCAAACGCCATGGCTTCCTTGGCGTCGACCGGCAAGCCGAAATCATCCGACTTCCGGAGGGTGAGGCGGGGCAAAAGTGCGCGGAGCCGTTCGAGCAGGAACTGGTTATGCGCCCCACCGCCCGAGACGATCAGGCGTTGGAAAACGCCGCGCGGAAGTACAAAGCGGGTGATGGCCTGCGCGATGGACCGTGCGGTGAGCTCCGTCGCAGTCGCCAGCAAATCCTGCGGCCTGGCGCGGCGGCCCAAGAAATACCGCGCCACGAACCCGCCACCGAATTGCTCGCGACCGGCACTTTTGGGCGGCTTCCGCCGAAAGAACTCCATGCTTAGAATGTTCTCGAGCAGGGGATCGATCACTTTACCGCGCCTGGCCCACGCGCCGTCCGCGTCATAGGCGCCTTCACCGCGCGTTATGCGCTGGATGAGACCGTCGATCACCATGTTCGCCGGGCCGGTGTCGAACCCGAAAACGTCGCCCTCCCGCGCGCCGGCGCGAATAGCCGTAAGATTCGCAATGCCCCCGAGGTTCAGCGCAATGGATCCAATCTTTTTGTCCCGCAATAGGAGATAGTCAACCATCGGCACAAGCGGCGCGCCCTCGCCGCCCGCAGCCATATCCGCCACGCGAAAGTCCGCGACCACGGGCGCGCCCGTCCGCTCCGCGATCACCGCGGCCTCGCCAATCTGAAGGGTGTGCGCCGCATCGAGTGGCGAGCGCGGCGCCTTTGCGGCGGCCCGCGGCCCCTGATGAAACACGGTCTGGCCGTGTGAGCCAATCACCGCGAGCTTGCGGGCAGGCACTCGCCCCTCTCGGCAGGCGGCGAGCCCTGCCTCAGCAAAAAGTCCGCCCAGCACAATATTAAGGCGGCTGATTTCAGCCGATCTCGTCGGCGATCCACCCGCCAGGCGCATCACGGCCGCTCGGACGGAGGCAGGGTAGGGCAGCGTGATAAAGCTCCGCAGGTTCAGCGTGGGCTGGGTTGCCGTTCCGCCGATTTTCACCAGCGCGGCGTCAATGCCGTCCATCGAAGTTCCGGAAATTAATCCCAGAGCCCAACGCGGTTGAACGATCTTCATGCAGGACACCGTCCGCCTTCCATTTTTCGGAAGGGAGCGACCCGTCTCGGAACGACAGCTAAACACAACACTGCTCACTTGAGCAGCGTCTTGCCATTGTGCGAAAGCGGCAAGTGCCTGTCATTCTGAGCGGAGCGAAGAATCTCCATGTAAATAATACGGAAAGAGCAGATTCTTCGCTCCGCTCAGAATGACATGTGGTTAAAATCTTCGCACGTGATAAAAAATCCGCTAAGTGAACAGTCTTGCAGCTAAACAGAGTCTTTCAGCGACCTCTTAAGCTCGGCGAGCAGGTTAAGAGCATCGAGAGGCTTCATGTTATCGAGGTCGGCTTGTTGGATCGAGCGCGCGATATCGGCGTTGAGCGGCGTAAAAATCGTGAGCTGTACCGGACGCGCCGTGGCGTCACCGTCCGCGTGCGCCAGCAGCCGTTCGCTCACCGTGTGCTCGCTCTGCTCATGACGCTGAAGAATCTCACGCGCGCGCTCGATCACGCCGGGCGGAAGCCCCGCCAATCGCGCTACCTCCACGCCGTAACTTTTATCGGCGCTGCCCGGCTCGACCTTGCGCAGAAATAGAATATTCGAGCCGGATTCTTTTACTGACACGTGATAATTCCTGATGCCGGGAAGCAGATCCGCCAGCTCAGTCAGCTCGTGATAGTGGGTGGCAAAGAGCGTTTTGGCCCGCGTGTGTGCTTGCAGGTGTTCGACCACCGCCCAGGCGATGGCAAGCCCGTCAAACGTGGCCGTCCCGCGCCCGACTTCATCAAGCAGCACGAGACTCTGGGGCGTGGCCGTGTTGAGGATGCCCGCCGCCTCGGTCATCTCCACCATAAACGTCGAGCGGCCCTGCGCCAAGTTGTCCGACGCCCCGATGCGAGTAAAGATTCGATCGAGAATGGGCAGCCGCGCTTTGGCCGCGGGCACGAAGCCGCCCGCTTGCGCCATCAGCGCGATGAGCGCCGTCTGTCGCAGGTAGGTGGATTTACCGCCCATGTTGGGTCCAGTGATGATCAGGATTCGGTCGGTTGACGTATTCAAGTAAAGATCGTTGGGGATAAACGGCCCGCTCTGATTCTGCGCGGCAATGTGCTCGATCACCGGGTGACGGCCCTGAATGACTTCGAAGTCACCTTCGGTTGAAAGCTCCGGCCGGTGATAGCTGCGCTCGGCGGCCAGCCAGGCGAAGCAGGCGAGCACGTCGATCTCCGCCAAGCGCGCGGCAGACTCCCGAATTCGCTTCGCCTCAGCGCCCACGCGTCGGCGAATGCCGATAAAGATCTCGCGCTCTAAGGCTTGGCGCTTTTCCTCGGCGTCGAGGATTTTAGCCTCGAGCTCTTTGAGCTCCGGAGTGGTGAAGCGCTCCGCGTTCACCAGCGTCTGCTTGCGTTCATATGCGTCCGGGACAAGCCGCAGGTTGGACTTGGAAACTTCAATGTAGTATCCGAAGACATTGTTAAAGCGAACCTTGAGGTTTTGAATGCCGGTGCGCTCGCGCTCGCGCGCTTCAATTTGGGCGACGCTGCGCTTACCGCCCTGGCTGAGCTCGCGCAGCTCGTCGAGCTCGGCGTTGAAACCGGGGCGAATCAGGTTCCCATCGGCAAGCGACACCGGCGCCTCCGGATGAACGGAATCCTCGATCAGGCGCCAAACATCGCCGAGGTCATCGAGATGCTCCCGCAGGGCTCGCAGGCGCTCCGCTTGAAACGGCTCGAGGCCCCCGCGAACGCCGGGCAATTGCGCAAGCGAGAGCTTTAGCGCCAGCAGATCGCGCGCGTTGGCAGTCTCGAGCGTAATCTTGCTCAGCAGGCGTTCGAGATCCTGGATATTGCCGAGCGTACGGCGCAGTTCTTCGCGCGCCACCGTCTGAGCCGCAAGCTCGGCGGTGGCCTCCCAGCGCGCTTCAATTTCCTCCCGGTCGATAAACGGCCGCAAGAGGCGCTGTTTCAGCAGCCGTGCGCCGAACGTGGTCATGCAATGGTCGAGGGTTGCGAGCAGCGTGGAATCGCGGGACGCGCCGAACGCCGGCTCGATCACTTCCAGATTGCGGAGCGTGGCGGGATCGAGCACCAGGAAATCCTGCTGCTGATAAAATCGCAACCCGTCGAGATGCAGCAGGGAGCCTCGCTGGGTCTCGCGGACGTAATGCAGGATGGCTCCCGCCGCCGCCGCGGCCAGCGCGTGGTCGTCCAGGCCGTAACCCGCGAGGGACGCCACGCGGAAATGGTCGCGCAGCAGGCGCGCGCCGTAGTCCTCGCTGAAAACCCAGGCGTCGAGCGGAGTTTGAGTGGCCGGGGAATCCCACGCGGTCGTCTGCGGAAACGGTGAGTTCGGCGCGCTCGCGAGGCTCAATCCGCCGGGCACGGCAGCAGGACGAATCTCCGTGGTTTGAGCCACGAGAATCTCGCTCGGACGCATACGCTCAATCTCTTCGCGCAGGCGGACGGCAAAGTCCGTGCCGGTGAATTCAGTGGCGCGAAAGTCGCCGGTCGAAAGATCGGCAAAGGCAAGCCCGGCCCCTCCCTTGCGCTCGATGGCGGCCGCGAGGTAATTGTTCGCTCTCGGCTCAAGCGCCTCGGCATTAACGGATGTGCCTGGAGAGACTACGCGTGTGACCTCGCGCTTCACCAGCTTCTGCGCGAGCTGGGGGTCTTCCATCTGGTCGCAGATGGCCACGCGAAATCCCTTGCGCACCAGGCGGGCGATGTAGCCCTCGGCAGCGTGATAGGGCACGCCGCACATGGGAATCGCCTGGCCCTTTTCCTTGTTGCGGGAAGTCAGCGTGATCTGCAGCTCCTTCGCCGCCACGATCGCGTCCTCAAAGAACATTTCGTAAAAATCTCCCAGGCGGAAGAAGAGAAGCGCTTGAGGATGGCGCTCCTTAATCGAGCTGTACTGGCGCATTAAAGGGGTAGAGAAGTTGGGCATAAGGCTGGAGGCAATCGAAACACATTATGCGGCGCGACGGCTTGATTTGTAAACATCACCGGGGTTTCCTCTAGCTCCGTCTGCGCGCGGTGAGCTTTTCCTCTACCAACCCAGCAGCCTACAGCGCGTACTCCGTCCGGTAGCTCGTCGTGAGATCAGAACAGCTTCACGTAGGCCACGGCGCCAAGCGTGCCGCCGACGAGTGGACCGACGATGGGCACCCATGAGTACGCCCAGTCGGACCTGCCTTTTCCCCGAATCGGCAGGATGGCGTGCGCAATGCGCGGCGCGAGGTCGCGAGCCGGGTTAATCGCGTAACCGGTGGGGCCGCCGAGGCCCAGACCGATGGCCCAAACAAGAAATCCCACCAGGAGCGGCGTAAGGCCGGTTTGAGTTGGGGCGTTGTTCGCGCCAATGGCCAGACAACCGAAGACCAGCACGAAGGTTCCGACGATTTCCGTGGCAACGTTTGAAGGAGCGTGGCGAATGGCGGGCACCGTCGAGAACACCAGGAGCTTGGATTGCGGGTCCTCGGTCACGCCCCAATGCGCGAAGTAGACAATCCAGACGAGCACCGCCCCCAGAAACGCCCCGATCAACTGCCCGGCCACGTAGGGCAGTACGTGCGCCCAGGGAAAACGGCCCACAATGGCGTAGCTGACGGTGATCGCCGGATTTAGATGCCCTCCGCTGATCCGACCCACGGCGTAAACGCCGACCGCCACAGCCATCGCCCATCCGGTGGTGATGACGATCCATCCGGATTTTTCCGCCTTCGATTTAGCCAGCAATACGCCCGCTACCACTCCGTCACCCAGTAGGATCATCAAGAGTGTACCCACGAGTTCCGCCATGAAAAGTCGCATTTGTTTCCTCCAGTGTTGTGTTTTCGCCGCCGGGATGCAGCGGGAGTGAAACAGTATAGTGAATCGCGCGGGAAAAGGCGCGGACGCTTTGCTGGTGAGTTCGCAGCAGCGCTTCTGGCCACGCCCCGGTTTAATAAGGACTCCGTGTTATGGTGACCGTTTTCGCTGCGCCGAAAAACCGGCGCCCAGAGGCCGCCGCCACAACCTGGGTGTCACTGTGATAGGTATTCGGCAGAAGAGGATGGAGCTAACATCGCTCGTGCGAGGCTCGGCAGATTCCCGCGATTCCGTCAAAGTCGCGGATGGCAAAAACACCGAAGGCTATCTATCGGGCGCCCGCGGAAAGTTCCTTCACCCGTCCCGCGCCGGCTGGTGAATGCGCCGGCCGCGGTCCACCCTCTCCCCTCGGGAGAGGGTAGGAATCAAGCACTGGACCGCGGCCCTCTCCCCGGGGAGAGGGTGCCCGACGAAGGAAGGCGGGTGAGGGGTCTTTTCCCACTCCGGTCGACTTTGACGGAACCCTGGGCAGATCCCAAGGGCATTCGCCCGCCATGCTATCATCGCCATACGCGCATTTTCCGCCCGTGGGAATGACGTGGCGGCATGATGCCAACCTAACCCGAAGCCTTTTCACGTGCGCGCGGCGGCACAAAACCGGTTCTTTCTTTTTCGGCGGCCGGTTCAGGGACCGAATGGCAAGGAGAGTCGTGGATGGAAACTGAGATTCCGAAGCTTTATTTGCCCGAGCGCATCGAAACGCACTGGGCAAGCGAATGGGTTGCACGCAAGCTTTACCGGCCCGCTGATGATGACGCCCGTCCGCCATTTTGCCTGACGATTCCCCCCCCCAACATCACCGGTTCCCTCCACATGGGCCACATGTTGGAGCATACGGAAATTGATATTCTCATGCGCTGGCGGCGTATGAACGGCAGCAACGTTTTGTGGCTTCCCGGCACGGACCACGCGTCGATCGCCACGCAGATGATCGTTGAGCGCGAAATCGGCCGCGAGGCACTACCGTCCCTTGATCCGACTCCAGACGCGGCGCGCGCCTGGCAGCGCGAAGGGCAGCGTCTGCGTCTTGAGATGGGCCGCGAAAAATTCCTGGAGCGATGCTGGCGCTGGAAGGAGCAAAACGGAGGCGCCATAAAGAAACAGATGGAGCGGTTGGGCGCTTCCTGCGACTGGACCCGCGAGCGCTTCACCATGGATCCCGCATACTCCCGCGCGGTGACAGAGGCTTTTGTCCGTTTATTCGAAGCGGGCCTGATCTATCGGGGCCAGTACATCGTGAATTGGTGCCCACGGTGCGGCACGGCGCTTTCAGACCTTGAAGTCGTTCACGAAGAGCGCAACGGAAAGCTCTGGCACATCCGCTATCCGTTCGAGGACGGATCGGGTTTTATCATCGTGGCCACAACCAGGCCTGAGACGATGCTGGGCGATACAGCGGTCGCGGTCAATCCCGCCGACGCGCGATACGCTGGCCTTATAGGGCGCACGGTGAAGCTGCCGCTTCTCGACCGGATGATTCCCATCATCGCGGACGAGTTCGTAGACCCTGCGTTTGGCACTGGCGCCGTCAAAGTCACGCCCGCTCACGATCCCAATGATTTTGCTATCGCGCAGCGGCACAATCTTCCGCGGGTCGTGGTGATTGACGATCACGCCCGCATGACCGGTGCAGCCGGCCCGTACGCGGGCCAGGACCGGTATAAGGCGCGCGACGCCGCGCTGCGCGATCTCGGCGAGCAGGGACTGCTGGAGAGAACACAGGATCACACGCTCAGCGTCGGCGCGTGCCAACGCTGCAAGACGGTCGTCGAGCCGCTGCTCTCGCTGCAGTGGTTTATGAAGATGAAGCAACTGGCCGAAGCCGCGCTTGCCGCGGTGAAGGAAGGCCGCATCCGCATCCTTCCTGAAAGCGGCCTCAAGAAGTACGTGAACTGGATGGAGAATATCCATGACTGGTGCATTTCGCGGCAGCTATGGTGGGGGCACCGCATTCCGGCCTGGACGTGTGGCGCGTGCTCGCGGGCGATTGTGGCGCGGCAGGAGCCCGATGCCTGTCCCCAATGCGGCTCAGCCGCGCTTCGCGCCGAGGAGGACGTTCTTGATACCTGGTTTAGCTCGCAGCTCTGGCCGTTTGCCACGCTAGGCTGGCCGGAAGAAACGCCTGATCTCCGCCGCTTCTATCCTAACAACTTGATGGTTATGGGCGAAGACATCCTCTTCTTCTGGGGTGCGCGCATGATCATGATGGGGCTGAAGCTGATGGGGGACATCCCGTTTCGCGTGTTTTACGTTCATGCCCTGGTGCGCGACGCCGAACGGCAAAAGATGTCAAAGACCAAGGGTAATGTGCTCGATCCGTTGGAAGTCACCGCCAAGTACGGCACGGACGCGGTCCGCTTCGCGCTTGCCATCAGCGCCGCTCCCGGCACCGACATTGCCTTCAGCGAGGATAAGGTCGAGTCCTACCGCGCGTTTGCTAACAAGGTGTGGAACGCCGGACGGTTTATTCTGATGTACCTCGAAAGGCAGCCGGAAGCCATGCGGAATCAGCTCGGGTTGGCTTTGCAGCCGATTGGGGAACTTGGGTTCGCGGCCGCCGAGAGCGGCCGTTCAAGAGACGGGTTGGATCTCGCTCTGGCCCACCGCTGGATTTTCTCTCGCCTGGCTTCGATTACGGACGAAATAGATGCGGCGCTGGCAGCTTTCAGGTTTCACGAGGCCGCGTACACCATTTATCACTTTTTTTGGCACGAATTTTGCGACTGGTACCTGGAGTGGGTGAAGCCGGAAATCGCGCGAAACGTTGAGGGACCTAAAGCTACTGCGGTATGGATCAATCTCATGCGCGCCTTTAAGTCCTCTCTGCACCTGCTACACCCATTCATGCCATTTATCACCGAAGATCTCTGGCACAAGCTCCCGCGGGCTGAGGGGTTGGCATCGATCTCCCTCGCGGGCTTTGGTCTGGTGGGCGGCCGCGCCAAGGACCCCGTTTCCGAGAAGGAGTTTCAGGAAATCCAGGCACTCGTGATTGCCGCGCGTAACGCGAAGGCCGAGCGTGGATTGCAGCGCGAAAGGCCCAGCGCGCAGGTGGCTGGCGACGACCGCCGCTTGCTGGCGCTGTTCCGCGAACATCAGGACCCAATCCTGCGTCTGGCGGGCTTAGAGGCGTTGAACTTTTCTTCGGAGCGCCTGCCGGCAGACGCCGGAAGAATTCCCCTCACGGCCAAGCTCGATCTTCGTTTGTTTCACGAAGCCCGTGTGGACGCGGCGGCGGAGCGGGAGCGCCTGGAAAAGGACAAGGCGAAAATCGAGCAGGCACTCGCTCAGACTCAGCGAAAACTTGAGAACCGGGAATTTACGGGCCGCGCTCCAAGCGACGTGGTGCGCGGCGTCGAGAAACGCCACCAGGATCTCGCCGTGCATCATCAGAAGATCATGGAATCGCTCGCCCGATTGACGGGCGACTGATTAGCGCTGCTGCGCCCTCGTGAAACAGAGCGGCCCGAAGCCGGTGCGTCTACGTTTGCAGGTCGATGGCCGATGCCAAGGACGGGCTCTGTGTGGTACCGGCTTTCCGCTTTCAGATTCCAGCGCCATGACGCAACCGACCGACCGCCGAATTGACCGCATGATCCATCTGTTCGCGGAAAACGCGACGGTGGTGATACCCGGCCCGAAAATTGCCAGCGAAATCGGCGTGACGCGCGGCAACGTGTGGATCTGGATCGAGAAACTGCGAGCGCATGGAGTGGAGATCGAGGGACACCACGGAGGCTATCAACTTTGCAGGCTTCCGGACGTGCTGACGCCCGGTCTAGTCACAGCGGCGCTCGGCGAGTGCGAGATGGGCAAGAAAATCGTACATTACTTCACTGCCGGATCCACCAACACGGTGGCCCTCCGCCTCGCGGCGGATGGCGCGCTACACGGTACCGTGGTGGTCGCCGAGGAGCAGTCCGCGGGGCGCGGACGAATGGGCAGGGCGTGGTACTCCGAGCGATCGAGCGGCATTTACGCGTCCATTATTCTGCGGCCGCCGCTCGCCCCCTCCGCGGCGCCCATCCTCACGCTGATGGCAGGCCTCGCCTTGCGCCAGGCGGTAGAAGAGGAGACCCGGCTTGCGCCTGACATTCGCTGGCCAAACGATCTGCTGCTCGCCGGAAAGAAGGCCGGCGGAATCCTCACAGAGATGAATGCCGAGTTGGACCGGGTTCACGCGGTGGTCATCGGAATCGGGCTTAACGTGAATCACCGGAATATGCCGCCGGAAATTCGGCCGATTGCCACTTCACTCCGTCTCGAGGGCGGCAAGTTGTATTCACGCGTCCAGCTACTGGCGTGCCTGCTTCGGCAATTGCAGCGCTTCTATCGTATATTGCTGGAGGATGGGAGCGCCGCCGTTGCCCGAGAATGGGAAGGGAAGTCAAGCTTCGCGCGCGGTAAACGCGTGCGCGTCAGAACCGAGACGGGGGACTCGGTCGCGCAGACGGACGGGTTGGAACCCGGCGGCGCCTTGCGGCTGCGCTTTGCCGATGGCCGTACCCAGTCGCTCGTCTCGGGTGAAGTCATTGAAATCAAGTGAGAGGATGAAAATGCTTCTTGTGATCGACGTCGGAAACACAAACACGGTCTTGGGCGTTTACACCGGCTCGAACGCGAATGGCCTTCGCGGCCACTGGCGGCTCTCAACCAACCGCAACCAGACCGCCGACGAATACGGCATACTGATTCGCAACTTGTTGGCTCTCGACGGAATGCAGGCGAGCGCGATCAAGGGAATCTGCGTCGCGAGCGTTGTGCCGCCACTTAATGTATTACTTGAAGAAATGGCGTCGAAGTATTTCAACCTTAAACCTGTTTTTATTGGCCCGGGAACGCGGACCGGAATGCCAATCCACTACGATAACCCGCAGGAGGTGGGAGCGGACCGCATCTCCAACTCTGTCGCCGCGTTTGAGAAATTCGGCGGACCATGCGTGGTCGTTGACTTCGGAACGGCGATCACCTTTGACGTGGTTTCCGTGCATGGGGAATATCTCGGCGGAGTGATTGCTCCCGGAATCGGCGTTGCGGCCGAGGCGCTGTTCCAGCGCGCGGCCCGCCTGCCGCGCGTAGAAATCCGCGAGCCGGAAAACGTGATTGGCACGAACACCGTTGCCAGCATGCAGTCGGGTTTGTATTACGGCGCGATTGGGCTTGTGGACGGTATTCTGGACCGGCTTTTGGCCAGCCTGGGAACAGGATGCAAGTTGGTGGCAACGGGCGGCCAAGCGCCTCTGGTCGCGGCCGCATCCAAGCACAAACTCCCCGTCGATACGTCGCTCACCCTCGAGGGCTTGCGCATTATCTACGAGCGGCACTCGGCTGCGGCCCGGCGCAGGCAGGGGTGAGCCATGGAGAATTACTTCAACTACTTCACCGAGGTGGAGGAGTGCTTCCGGCGGCATCGCGGGTCGCCGTCTCTGCTCTCCACGCTGGATTGGGCGCTCGTTGAATCCTGGAAGGAAGCCGGTATTCCCCTTGAAGCCGTCTGCGTGGGCATCGAACGCACCTTCGAGAAATATGCGCGCCGGCCGCGCCGCTTCACCAAGGTTAACGGTCTCGCCTACTGCTCACAGCAAATCCTGCTGGCGGCCGACGCGGCGGCGACAGCCGCGATCGAACGCGGCACGCCGGGCGGAAAGACAGCCCGGGACGCACCGCCATTTTCCGCCGAACAGATCAACGGCTTTCTCGCGCAATGTGCGGCGGCTTTAGAGCAGGCGGCGGAGCTCGCCCGCGCGGAAGGAAATAATGAAGTTA
>JBOGJT010000302.1:0-4354 GCA_050745065.1 Terriglobia bacterium | reverse complement strand
CCGATTTGGTGGCGTGAAGCCTCCGGCGGAGAACCTGTGGCTGGCGTCCGCCCGCTCAGGGTTCCTGCCTTTTGGCCTATTCTCTAGCCACTAACCTCTATCGGCAAGGTCGAAAATCTCTTTAATGTTATAGGCGGTTGGTCATGGTACGTGGGTACTGTCCAGGGAAGATTCCGAGGGATAAGCCTCATCCAACTCCGGGTGGGACAGGGAAACGATACCAGCCTCAGCGGGCTATTCGGGCCTTGGATGGCATGGCGTGGCAGGTCGCCGAAAACGCCGGCAGCATATCATTCGAGGAGTCGAAGGCGGTGAGGAGCGGGGCAAATGAAGAATCTTCGGCTCGTTGATTCCGCGCAACGGCCGATTCATCGCTTCGCTCGGTCCGTCACGTCCCCGCTCGTGGGGGCGCCCGCAATTCATGAAAATAGGGCGTAGGGGCGCTGCTGACGGGAAGCGCTGCTTCCCCTGCGCCCTTAGAGGTTGGGCGCCGAGCAAGCAGCGGCCCCTACAGCAACCTCCTAGGAGACACTCACGGGCGCCTCTTGCGGCTCGTAGGAGAGGATCGGGGCGAGCCATCGCTCGACCGTTTGGAGGTCCATGCCCTTGCGCCGCTGGTAGTCGAGCACCTGGTCGCGGTCGATCTTTCCCACCGCGAAGTAAGCCGATTCGGGATGCGAGAAATAGAACCCACACACAGAGGCGGCAGGATACATGGCGTAACTTTCGGTCAGATGAATGCCCGTTGCTTCTTCGGCGTGAATCAAATCGAAGAGAAGGCGCTTCTCGGTGTGATCCGGGCATGCAGGGTATCCGGGCGCCGGGCGGATGCCGTGATAGCGCTCGTGAATGAGGTCGTCCACCGCGAGACGCTCAGCCTTGCCGTAGCCCCAGGCTTCGCGCGCGCGCAAGTGGAGCAATTCAGCCAACCCTTCGGCCAAGCGGTCCGCGAGCGCCTTCGTCATGATGGAGTTATAGTCGTCGTGGTCTTTCTGGAACTCTTCAAGCAGCGGCTCGATGTGGACCCCCGCCGTCACCGCGAAAGCGCCGAGATAATCTCGAATGCACCTGTCCCGCGGGGCGATAAAGTCGGCGAGCGCATAATTGTAATGCCCGGGCGCCTTTTCGATCTGCTGCCGCAGCGTGTGGAAGGCGGAGAGGGGCTGCTCGCGCGACTCATCCGCGTAGATCTCAACGTCGTCCCCCACGCTATTGGCCGGAAAGAAACCCATCACCGCGCGAGCCGTCAGAAGCTTCTCGCTCACGATCCGCTGCAGAAGCCGCTGCGCATCGTCAAAAAGTTCGCGCGCCCTGGGTCCCACGCCCTCCATCTCGAAAATCTTCGGATACGTCCCGCGCAGCTCCCAGGCGTGGAAAAACGGCCTCCAGTCGATGATGGGCACAATTTCATCGAGCGGCACGGGGTCGAAAACGCGCGTGCCGAGGAATGACGGTTGAGCCGGTTCGGCGCGCTTCCAATCAAAGGGCGGCCGGTTGCGCCGCGCGTCTTCCAGCGTCAAAAGCTTTTGCGTCTGCGGGCGGTAAACCTTCCGTATCTTCTCCTGCTCGAGGCGGTTCGCCTCGATGAAGTCCGATCTCAGCCCGGCGCTCTTGAGACGGCCCACCACGCCCACCGCGCGCGAGGCGTCTGCCACGTGCACGACGGGGTGATGATAGCCCGGCGCGATTTTCACCGCCGTGTGCAGCTTACTGGTGGTCGCGCCGCCAATCAAAAGAGGGATGCTGAACCCTTGCCGCTCCATCTCCTTTGCCACGTGAATCATTTCGTCGAGAGACGGCGTGATGAGGCCGCTTAACCCGATCATGTCTGCCTGCACCTCACGCGCCTTTTCCAGGATTTTTTCGCACGGCGTCATCACTCCAAGGTCGATGACTTCGTAATTGTTACAACCGAGCACCACGCCCACGATGTTTTTGCCAATGTCGTGTACGTCGCCCTTGACCGTAGCCATCACGATGCGCGCCTCCGCCGCGTGTCCGCCCGCGGCTTCCTTTTCGGCTTCCATAAACGGAAGGAGGTAGCCCACGGACTTCTTCATCACGCGCGCGCTTTTCACCACCTGAGGCAGAAACATTTTGCCGGAGCCGAACAGGTCGCCGACCACGTTCATGCCGTCCATCAGCGGCCCTTCGATCACGCGCAGCGGCTTGCCGTATTTCCGCCGCGCCTCTTCCGTGTCGGCCTCGACGTAGTCCACGATGCCCTTCACCAGGGCGTGTTTCAACCGCTCTTCCACCGGCCCCTGCCGCCACGCCTCCTCTTGCCGCGCTTCTTCCTTCGTCCGGTGTTTTACCGAATCGGCAAAAGCCAGCAGGCGCTCGGTGGCGTCCGGCCGGCGGTTCAGCAGGACGTCTTCCACCAGCGCCAGCAGGTTCTTGGGAATTTCCTCGTAAATGGCGAGCTGGCCCGCGTTGACGATAGCCATGTCAAGTCCGGCGCGGATGGCGTGATAAAGGAACGCAGAGTGCATGGCCTCGCGCACCACGTTGTTGCCGCGGAAGGAAAAGGAAATATTGCTGACGCCGCCGCTCACCTTGCAGTGCGGCAGCGCCGCCTTAATCTGCCGCGTGCCTTCCATGAAGCTCACGGCATAGTTGTTGTGCTCCTCCATACCGGTGGCGACGGTAAAAATGTTCGGGTCGAAAATAATATCCTGCGGCGGCACGCCCACCTCTTCGGTGAGGATTTTATAGGCGCGCGCCGAAATGCCCACCTTGCGCTCCGTGGTGTCCGCCTGGCCCTGCTCGTCAAACGCCATCACCACCATGCCGGCGCCGTACCGGCGCACCTCGCGCGCCCGCACGCGGAAAAGCTCCTCGCCCTCCTTCATGCTGATCGAGTTCACGATGCCTTTCCCCTGAATACACTTCAGCCCCGCCTCGATCACGCTCCACTTCGAGCTATCCACCATGATGGGCACGCGCGCAATATCCGGCTCCGAGGCAATCGCGTTGAGAAACGTGGTCATCGCCTGCTCGCTATCGAGCATGGCCTCGTCCATGTTCACGTCGAGGATCTGCGCTCCGCCCTCCACCTGCTGCCGCGCGACGGCGAGCGCCTCCTCGAAATTCCCGGCCTTGATCAGCCGCGCGAACTTCGGCGAGCCGGTGACGTTGGTGCGCTCGCCAATGTTGACAAAGTTGGAGTCGGGCCGCATGACGAGCGGCTCAAGGCCGCTAAAGCGGCTGTAAGGCTCAACCGTTGACGGAACGTGCGGCGCAAGACCGCGCACCGCTCCGGCGATCGCCTTGATGTGCTCAGGCGTCGAACCGCAGCAGCCGCCCACGATATTCAGCCAGCCGTTCGACGCGAAGTCTTTAAGGTCGGCCGCCATGCGCTCCGGGGTTTCGTCAAAGCCGCCGAACGCGCTCGGAAGGCCGGCGTTGGGATAGCAACTGATATAAATCGGAGCAATCCGCGAAAGCTCCTCGATATACGGCCTCATCTGCTTCGCGCCGAGCGCGCAATTGATCCCTACGCTCAGCAGCTTCATGTGTGAAACGGAAATCCAGAACGCCTCGATCGTCTGCCCGGAAAGCGTGCGGCCGCTCTGGTCGACGATGGTGACCGAAACCATCACTGGTAGCCGCCGGCCGCGCTGCTCGAACAACTCGTCGATGGCGAACAGCGCCGCCTTGGAGTTCAGCGTGTCAAAGACCGTTTCGACGAGCAGTAGATCCGCGCCGCCCTCCATCAGGCCCTGGGCCTGTTCGTGATACGCCGCGCGCAATTGGTCAAACGTGACGGCGCGCGCGGCGGGGCTCGAGATATCCTGCGATGCGGAAAGCGTGCGGCTGGTCGGCCCCAGCGACCCGGCGACGAAGGCCCGCCGCTCCGGATGCTCCTTTTGAAACGCGTCGACGGCGCGCCGCGCGTTGCGCGCTCCGGCCGCGTTCAACTCGTGGATGTGCCCCTGCAATCCGTACTCGGCCATCGAAATCGCATTGGAGTTGAACGTGTTGGTCTCAATAATGTCCGCGCCAGCTTCCAGATACTGCCGGTGGATTTCCTGGATGATGTGCGGCTGCGTGATGTTCAGCAAGTCGTTATTGAGGCGCACCTCTTTCGCGTGGCCGGCAAACTCCTCGCCGCGGTAGTCCTCCTCCGTCAGGTTGCGCGCCTGGATCATCGTGCCCATTGCTCCATCGAGGATGGCAATGCGCTCGCGCAACAGGTGCTCAATCGGATTTGCGAGATCTATTGATTTGGACATGATTAAGGATGCGATACATGACGACAGGCATCAGCGGCGTCTGGTTCTGTAGCGGCGGCGTCCCTGCCGCCCGGAGTTGTAGCGGCGGCCTCTGGCCGCCGGCTTTTAATCGTAAAGAC
>JBOGJT010000301.1:0-12393 GCA_050745065.1 Terriglobia bacterium | reverse complement strand
CGATACCGGGGACAAGTTTGAAGAGCCTGAGCTGCTCCCTGGGTTTTCGCTTCCCCTCCGCGAGATTTTACGCTAAGACCTCCTGCCTCCGATTCATCACCGGGTTCAACCCCGCGACGCTGTTTGAAGCAGGCCATTCTACTCGACCTTGATTCTGACCCCCTGCCCGTGTTTGATCGCTGCCAGCACACTACAGTAATGTGACGGTGGGCCGCCGCATAGCCAAACCCATCCAAAGCTAACCTGACGCGCATGCGATTTGCCCGGGAAGGGAACTTTCGCGGTGACGCGCTCGTATGAACCTCGTATGAACAATGGTGGACGGCTTAAGAGACGGCCTTGTGACGCCAGATTGAAACGCCATGGCGGGGTAAAAACTGCCTCGATGGAGGAGTTTGGATGGGGACGCTAATCCAGGACCTTAAATTCGGCCTGCGAATGCTGGCGAAGCATCCCGGCTTCACCGCGGTGGCCGTGATCACGCTCGCGCTGGGCATTGGCGCGACTACGGCTATTTTCAGCGTGGTGAACGGCGTGCTGCTCAGCCCGCTGCCTTATCCGCAGCCCGGCCGGGTGATGATTCTTTCCGAAACCTCGCGCGACTTCCCGCAGATGTCCGTCTCCTATCTTAATTTTCTCGACTGGCAGCGGCAAAACCGCACGTTCTCGAGCATGGCCGCGTTCAGGGGCGATGAATTCAATCTCTCCCAGTCGGGCGGGGCGGAAGTGGTTTCAGCCCTGATGGTTTCGGCGGATTTTTTCAAGGCGCTGGGCGTTTATCCGGCGCTCGGCCGTGGATTCGCGGCCGCGGACGACCACACGGGTGCGGCGCCTACGGTGGTTCTGAGCTACAGCTTCTGGCAAAAGCACTTCGGCGGCAAGCCGGATGCGGTCGGCAAGCCCATCAATATGGGCGACCAAACTTATACCGTCATTGGGGTGCTGCCCAAGACATTCTGGTTCTATTCTCAGCGCGACGCTTACGTGCCCATCGGCATCTACGACCGGCTTTGGAAGAATCACCGGGACAGCCACCCTGGAATGCGCGTGGTGGGCCGCCTTAAGCCCGGCATAACGGAAGGCGAAGCCCAGGCGGACTTGAGCAACATCGCGCGGCGGCTCGCGCAGGAATATCCAAAAAGCAATACCGACCACGGAATTTCTGTCACGCCGGCGCTCAGCTACCTCGTGAAAAACGTCCGGCCCACGCTTTATCTTCTGCTGGGCGCGGTCTGCTTTGTCCTGCTGATTGCTTGCGTCAACGTAGCGAACCTGCTGATGAGCCGTTCAGCGGCGCGAGAGAAAGAGATGGCCATTCGCGCCGCGCTGGGCGCGGGATGGCTGCGCGTGATACGCCAACTCCTCACCGAAAGCGTCTCGCTGGCGCTTCTGGGCGGGGGCCTCGGAATCCTTCTGGCGTTCGCCGGAACCAAGCTGCTGCTCGCGTACGTGCCCGGCGACCTGCCTCGTTCGCAAAACGTGGGGCTGGACCTGCGAGTGCTCCTCTTTGTGGTGGGTGTCTCGGTCCTCACCGGAATCTTCTTCGGATTGGCGCCGGCGCTGCGCTCGGCGAAACCGGACTTGAACGATACCCTCAAGGAGGGCGGACGCGGTTCGAGCGGGGGGCGCCATCGCCTGCAGAACGGTTTGGTAGTCGCGGAACTAGGACTCGCGCTGGTGCTTCTGACCGGCGCAGGGCTTACTCTCGAGACCATTATCCGTCTAGGTCATGTGAACCCTGGCTTTGAAACCAGCGGCTCGCTGATCTTTGACGTCTCGCTGCCCCCCGCCCGTTACTCGATTGGCGCCAACAACCGCGCGTTTTATAAGAACCTGCTGGACCGGCTTCGGGCCCTGCCTGGCGTTCGGGCGGTTGGCCTGACGGATGATATGCCCATGCGGAACGACAGCGAAAATGGGTATTACATCGAGGAGCAGCCCAAGCCGCTGCCGCAAAACATGCCCGAAGCAATGTTCTATCTGGCCAGCCCCGGCTATCTTCATGCCATGGGCATCAGCCTGCTGCGCGGGCGGTTCTTCACCGATCAGGACACGCTAAGCGCCCCAAAGGTGGCCGTGATTGACGACGCCATGGCGCGCACGATGTTTCCACATCAGGACCCAATGGGTAAGCACATCATCCTGCCGTTTCCGGGTGCTGACGCCCCGCGCGAGATCGTGGGCATTGTGCATCACATCAAACACTGGGGACCCGCGCAGAACAGCGACTGGAAAGTTAACGATGCGTTTTACATGCCCGCCACGCAAGTCCCCGATCAATTTTACAAGTCGGCAGGAGTGTTCAACTTCACCCTCGTAGTGCGCACCTCAACGGATCCACTCAGCATTCTTGCTTCCGTCAAACGCGCGGTTCATTCGATTGACCCCAACGTGGCCGTGGACGGCTTCCAGACGATGAATGATCTGGTGCGCACGTCGCTCGCGGCGCAGCGATTCACCATGCTGCTGATGGTGATTTTTGCCGCGCTGGCGTTAGCGCTTGCCGCCATTGGCATCTATGGCGTGATTTCCTACTCCGTCAGCCAGCGCACGCACGAGATTGGCATTCGCATGGCGCTGGGGGCGCAAGGTCGGGACGTGCTCCTGTGGGTGATCCGGCAGGGCATGACTTTGGCGCTGCTCGGCGTGGGTTGCGGAGTGATCATCGCGGCATTTGCAACGCGGCTCCTGGCGAAGCAACTTTACGGCGTGAAACCCACCGACCCTCTGACGTTTATCGGCGTCTCGCTGATTCTGACTTCGGTCGCGCTGCTCGCGTGCTACATTCCCGCCCGCCGCGCGACCAAGGTGGATCCGATGACCGCGCTGCGGCACGAATAGCGCTGAATCTACAGTTTTGACGGCCGGCCGAGGCAGACGGACCCGCGCCCGGCGCCGCGGTGTTTTCCCGCCTGCTTCCATCGCCCGCATTGGCCTCCGAATTTTCCGGGAAGCTCCGGAGAATTGCCCATCCTTCACTTCTGCGTAAACACTTTGCGGAAAAACTCCGCAAGTGTGGCATTCTGAATAACCGGGTTCTGATCGTGGTGGAGGAGACATTCAAATGGACCGTCGCGGTTTTGTGCGCAGTGCAGGGATTTTGGGCGCTGGTTCTGTTCTGAGCCGTGGATTTTGGGGGCTTCCCATCCGATTGCTCGCCGCCGAGCCCGCCGCCGAAGCGGAAGATCCAAACTGGGTGGACCCACAGCTTGGTGCGAGCGTGAAAGCGTCTTCATACGTTCAGGACCCACCCTGGGGATATCTTCCCTCCAACATATTCGGTAAGAACGTGTACATCGGCTGGCAGGCGCACCAGCAGACAACCGGCGCATGGCTGGAGGTTGACTTTCCCGAAAACCGCTTCGTCAGTGAGTTATGGATTCTGCCACAACCGCTTCCGCGCGATATCCTTGGCCAAGCTCCCTACCTGTTGACTTACTCGCGTACAAGCCTGTATGCGACCCCTCGCAAAGTACGATGCAGCCTCTCCGGAGGGCAAGACGTTGAGGCAGAACTGAGGCAAGCTGGCCTCCTCCAGATTGCCGCTTTTCCCGTGCGGCAAAAGACCGCCTCCCTGAGAATTCAAGTAGAAGGAGTTTGGGCCAGACCCGGAACCAGCGAGACGGGAATTGGAAAGCTCCTCGCGTTTCCGCTCGCCCATCAGAGAGCATTCGAGATTGACGCTTATGCCATGTATGACGTCCGGGATGGCAGCGCGGTGCAGGCCGCAACCGTTCAACTGATCAATCCGGATGAAGAGGTGGCGGGCGCCGCGCTCATCGTGTCGCGGAACGGCGCCACGCTGATGCGCGTACCGCTGGCAGCCATCTTAGGTAAGGCGGTCACGCGGCAGGACATTTGGATTCCAGCTCCATTCGAAGACACGGTGATGGGTTTTTCGATCGTTGCAGGAAATACCGCTTTTGGCTCGAGCCGGTCGTTGCGCGTTCCGGCGTATCACTCTTATTTTGATGGCGGCACGTTTTCTCTGAATTGCACCTGCCACAACGATCTGGGCTGGCTGAACACTCAGGAAAAAACCGCGGATTATCGCTCGGCCGAAATCATCCTACCCGCCATCAACCTGCTCGGAGAATATCCGGAGTTCCGCTACTCGATGGAATGCACGGCTTACCTGATGGAATTCCTCAAGCGGCATCCGGAAAAACGGCAAGCAATGAATCGCCTGATGAAGAGCCGGCGATTCACGTGGGGCGCGAGCTATGTTGAATGCCAGGAAGTTCATGTGGGTCCGGAAAAATTGGTGCGGCAGTTTTATTTTGGCCGCCGATGGCTGAAAAAAAGCTTTCCGGGTGTTGACACCCATTTCTACGTCAAGACGGACCCACCCTCCATGACGCTCCAGATGCCGCAAATTCTCGCCAAGGCCGGCGTCAAATATCACATTCAAGGCCGCATGCCATACGGGTTCTATCGCTGGGAAGCGCCAGATGGCTCTTTTGTCCTCACCTATGCCTACCATTACGTTGATCCGATGAGGCTGTTGGATCCCAAAGGAGACCACGGATGGCTCTCCTATGCCGGAGAGCGCGAGAATTACTACGCGCCGCATCATTTGCCGCGCATGTTTATTTACGATTACACGTCCGATTACCTGCCGCCTCAGCCCGCGCTGCCCCCTTATGTCCGGGAGCAGAACGAGGCCATGCAGCGCTTTTCCGGCGTATGGAACGAACCCAATTCATCCCAGCAGATTCATCCTCCGGTGATGAATTTTGTCACGCCTGAAGGATTTCTGGACAAGTTTACAGAGCACCCGTTGGACATAACCACCCTCAAAGGCGACTGGCCCTTTAGTTGGGCCTACTACGACGAGCCCAGTAATCGCGAGGGTCTTCTGGCAGGGCGGAAAGCCCACAACGATCTTTTGGCCGCAGAGCGGCTTTTTGCCGGGTTGAGTCTTGCGTCAGGCTTGCAGGATTATCCCCAGCAAAAGTTTACCGAGGCCTGGCAGGCCAATTGCTGGCCTGACCACGGATGGGGCGGAAACCAGGGAATCATCACCGACGCCGTTTATAACGCCTCTTACGAAAAATCGGCGAGCCTGGCGCGCGAATTACTCAGCGCGGCTGGCTCAGGACTCGTCAATGTAGCTCCCGCCAGCTCCGGCGGCCAGATTCCGTTGGTTGTTTTCAATCCGCTGAATTGGGAGAGAACAGACGTTGTCGAGTGTCGGTTTCAGGCGCCGTCCGGCTGGCAGGGTTTTGCCATCCGCGACAACTCCGGAAAGGGAGTTCCGTGCGAAATTCTTGGAAAGGATGGAACCTCAACATGCTTTGACTTCGTCGCGGAGGCCGTTCCTTCCGTGGGCTACCGAACTTACGTTCTTGACGCCGCGCCCGCCGCCGCTCCCGTCACCCCGCTCGCCGGCCGGAGCGCTGAGAACCCGTTTTTCAAAATTGTGTTTGGCGATGGAGGAATCAAGAGCCTTTACGACAAACGGCTGAAATGGGACGTTTTGCGGACGGGCAAATTCGACGGCGGTGAAGTCATCCAGTTCACGGCGCCGGGCCTCGCCTGGGAAGACCCGGAAATCGTGACGATGGAGAATTTTGATAAGGCGAGCAATCATCCGTTTCCGTTCAAAACTTTCACGCGCGGCCCGGTTCGGATCACTGCCGTGCGCGAAGCCGCTTTCAAGCACTTCCTGCTGCGCGAGCATTTTCACCTCTATCACGCGCTCAGCCGTATGGATATCGAGGTGGAAATGTTCGACTGGGATGGGCAGAAGGACAGAGAATTGCGCGTGGTTTTTCCCATCAACCTCGATCACGCGCGCACGAGTTACGAAGTCCCGTTTGGCAAAGTGGAGATGGGATCGGACGAGCTCGACTTCACACTGCTGCCGCCCGATTCGGACACCGCATTTCGCCCGGACATTTATGGAGGCGCGCATCCTCTGGCTTACCGCGAGGCCATCAATTGGGTTGACGCATCGTCCAGCCGGTATTTGGGGAACGGGTGTTTATCCGCGTCTGACATGACCGTGCATCTCTTCCGTGACGAAACGGACCATCCCGTTTCGTACCCCTTGCTGCAGCACGTTCTGCTTTCGACCCGCAAGAGCCTGGCGTGGAATCCGGATTACTGGTTTACGCAAAAGGGAACGCACCGCTACCGGACGGCCCTGCTGGCGCACAAGGGAGACTGGCGGCTGCGTTATCGGAAAGCTATTGCGTTCAATTATCGTCTAAAGGCTTTTATAGGTTCCGCGCGCCCCGAGGCCGGCAAGGAACGCGCGTCAGCGGCGGCTGAGTTTTTTGGCCTGGAGCCGTCGAACCTGGTGTTGACCGCTCTCAAAAAGAGCGAAGACGATGATCGCCTGGTGATTCGTTTCTACGAGGCGGAGGGCTTCAAGACGCAGGCGCGAGTGCACTTTGCGAAACCTATTCGTCAGGCCTGGCGGTGCAGCTTGATCGAAGACGATCAACAGCAGATGCAGCCGCTAACAAACGGCGCGCTGCAATTTTCCGTGAAGCCGTGGGAAATTGTCACCCTGAAAGTAGCCGTGTAAACTTCGGTAGCCACGGGTGGCGCAGTGCGGCGAAGCCGCAATCGAAAAACAGTCCCGCCGGGAACTCCATAGCTTGGGTGGGCTGCACGTCTTTGCATCTTGTGCTCCGTGGTCTCTGTGGCCTCCGTGGTGAAGGTCTCTACCACAGAGCGCACAGAGATCACGGAGGGCGAGTGCGTGGAGGACGGAATTTGTTGCCACAAAAACAAGAATTTACGATCTTGCAATGCAGACATGCCGGCGTTTGGCATGTCTGCGATCAATGAATGAGGCATAAATGCTCGCGGGTGACGCCGCACTCCCGGATCACTCCACGGAGGGTTCCTCCATGCGTTTGAAAAATCGTGTTGCGCTCGTCACCGGAATGGCGCGGGGCATTGGCGCCAGTATTGCGGAATTATTTGCCGCGGAGGGCGCGGCGGTTGCCGGATTTGACATCAATGAAGAGGGCGGAATCGCAACGCGGGATCGGATCCGGGCGGCGGGAGGCCGCTGCGTTTTCCGCGTGGCGGATGCGGGCTCGGAAGGTGATGTTGAAGCGGCCGTCGCGGCCGCGCAGAGCGAGCTGGGCCGCATCGACGTTCTGGCCAATGTCGTGGGGATCGCCTCGGAAGCTCCGGTGCACCAGATGGATCTGGCGGAGTGGGACCGCATTCTCCGGGTTAATCTGACGGGGATGTTTCTCACTTCCAAATATGTTGTCCCAGGCATGTTATCGCTCGGGCACGGTTCAATCGTGCACATTACCTCGGTGCAGGCGCTAATGGGGTTCGCCGGCTATCCGCATTATGCAGCCAGCAAGGGAGCAATCATCAGCCTCACCCGCCAGATGGCGCGGGAGTATGCGGCTAAGAAAATTCGCGTCAATTGCATTGCGCCGGGCACCGTCGAAACCCCTCTGAATGTGGAGGTGCTTTCACGCGCTCCTGATCCTGCGGCGTTGCGCGCGGGGTGGGAGAAGATGCATCCGATTGGGCGGATCGGCCGACCAATAGATATCGCCTATGGCGCGCTGTATCTGGCTTGTGATGAAAGTTCCTGGGTCACGGGGCACTGCCTGGTGATTGACGGAGGACTCTCCAGCAGCGCGCCCATCTAACACATGGCAGAGATCACCACGATTGACGAGCTCGCGCAAGACGTCCCGAGCGGGGTGCGTTTGGGAGTAGGCGGAGTGCATTTTGCGCGGTTGCCGATGGCGCTCATCGGTAAGGTCATAGCCTCCGGGAAAGGCCAGTTCACCTTTATCAGTTGGGGCGGGGGGCTGCCTTTAGAGCTGTTTCTGGAAGCCGGCGCCATCAAAAAGCTGGTCTTCTGCTTTTCAAGCCTCGATATTTTTGGGCTGGCGCCGCGCTTCCGCGAAGCCTTGGAAAAAGGCGCGATTGAGGTGGAAGAGTGGTGTGCGCTAGCGATGATTGAGGGTCTCAAGGCAGCGCAATTCAACCTTCCCGAAATGCCGTTTCAGCTTCCGCACGCCTCGAGCCTGATGGAGCGCGGGAATTTCTGGCGGCCATCGAAGTCGCCATTCACGGGCGAGGCCGTGGGGCAAGCGCGGCGCCTGGATATCGACGTCCTGCTGCTGCACGCGCAGCGCGCGGACCGCGAAGGCAACGTTGAGATCCAAGGCGCCCGCGGCTTAGACCTAAGCCTGATCGGGGCGTCGAAGCGCGTTCTGGTTACGGTCGAAGAGATTGTGGAGACAGGCCGCATCGGGAGCGCACCCCGCTCCTTTGCTTTACCAAAGGCGTTCGTTACGGCGATTGCCCGCGCGCCCTTCGGCGCCTACCCCACCTCCTGCCTGCCATATTACACGACCGATTATTCCCGGCTGCTGGCTTACGCGAGCGCTGAACAGGCGCGAAGGAAGGCTACAGCCCCGGCGCGACCCGCCGGGGAGCCAGATCAAGGGTCGCGAAACCGGGCGTTCCTCTGCGACGAGACGAGAAAGAGGTTCTTATCCCAGGCAGCGAAATGCACCATACAGGCGCTGACGCCCGCACGCCTCCGCCCGCATGCCTCGAGCGTTCAAGAAGGCTCTCCGTTCACCATCGACGAGCTTTTGGCCGTTTGTCTGGCGCGCGAGTATGACAACAGCAGCATCTGCTCGGTCGGATCCGTTTCGCCCTTGGCCATGGTTTCTTATCTGCTGGCCAAGCGAACCCACGCGCCGCGCCTGACGCTGATCGCTTTGAACGGTGGCTTCATTGATATCGATGTGCACCCCATGCTGCTGACGCTGGCGGAGGCGCTGGAGTTTCAAACGGCCAAGGCGTGCTGGGGCGGCGACGAAACCTATCATTGGTTTTACCAGTCGGGCCGCATTACTCACGAAGTGATCACGGTGGCGCAGATCGACGTCGAGGGGCGGACCAACAACGCCTGGATCGAAAGTCAGGGCAAGCGATTGCGGCTTCCCGGCCAAGGTGGGATGGCGGACGTCGCCAACCTGCATCAGAATCTTTTGCTCTACCTCACGCGCCACTCGCCGGAGCGTTTTCTGGAAAAGGTACAGTTTTGCACTGCCGCGCGCGGCTTGCTTACGGATGAGGAGCGCGTTCGCGCCGGACTTCAGCCCGGCCGGGTTCGCCTGGTTTCTGATCTCGGCATTTTTGAGCTGGACATGGCCGAGCGGCGATTCCGGCTGTTGAGCATTCATCCGGGCGTTACGCTGGCGGACGTCCGCCGTCAGACGGGCGGCAGCTTCCTCATCTCGGATCCATTACGCGTTACAGAACTGCCTTCTGAGGAACAGCTACGTCTGATCCGCCAGGAAGTGGACCCCTTTGGAATCCGGCGGCTGGAATTCGTTCCGGGCAAAGAAAGATTCGGGATGATTGAGAGCATTCTCCGCGCCGAGGAAGCCCTAGTGCGAGAGATCGTCGAAATCCATCAGTAAATTTTCGGCACAGACGCGCCGCAATTGAGGAGGAGATTGTGGGTGGACCGTTGCACGGAGTACGGGTGGCAGATTTTAGTCAACTGGTTCAAGGGCCGGCTGCGACTCAAATGCTGGGCGATATGGGAGCGGATGTGATTAAGATCGAGCCTCTGCGCGGAGACTGGCAGCGGCACTGGTCTATTTATGACACCTATCTTAACGGCGAAAGCCTGTCCTTTTTAGCCTTCAATCGGGCCAAGCGCAGTATCACCCTGAATTTGAAGGATCCTCGTGGAAAAGAGATCGCGCTGCGCATCATCCGCGCGAGTGACCTGCTGATTGAAAACTTCAGGCCGGGGGTTATGGACCGGTTAGGGCTGGGCTATGACGTTCTTTCGAAGCTCGACCCAAGGCTGATCTATTGTGCGAGCTGCGGCTGGGGCCAGGATGGCCCGTACAAGCAGAGGCCCGGCCAGGATTTGCTGGCGCAATCGGCCGCGGGCGTTCTGATGCTGAACGGCTCTGCGATGGATCCGCCCATGCCCACAGGCATTGGCATTGCGGACCTCACGGCCGCATTGCACATTACGATTGGCGTGCTCATGGCGCTCTACGAGCGGCAACGATCGGGACTGGGCCAGCGGATTGACGTCAACCTTCTCGACTCGGTCATGAGCCTCGCGACGCAGGAGCTGACGCTCTTTCTGAACACCGGTCTTGAGCCGAAGCGTAGTGCGGCGGGTATTGGTCATCCCGACGTGGGAGCGCCCATGGGCGTTTATAAGACTCAGGACGGTTACATCGCGGTGGCCATGATGCCTCTCGGAAAAATCGCAGAACTGGTGGGGGTGGATGGCTTTGCGGGAAACGATTCTCGAAACGCCATTCACGACCGCGACGAAGTGAAGCGCCGGCTCGACCCCGCCTTTGCCCGGAAAACCACGGCGGAGTTAATGGAGATTTTTATGGCGGCGGACATGTGGGCGGCGCCCGTACACAGCTTTCCGGAGGTTGAACACGACCCGCAGGTTAAGCACAATCAGACCGTCATCAGCTTTCAACATCCTGGCGCCGGCGCGTTCCGCACCACTCGCCCGCCCATTCGTTTCAGCCGTACTCCGCATGAAATCCGCAGGCCGCCTGAGCTGGGCGAACATACCGATGAAATCCTGGGCACGCTGGGCTATGGCGCGGAAGAGATCGCGCAATTTCATAAGGACGGGATCGTATGAAGAGCGCGATCAAACGGATTTTCGCCGCCGTGATGACGGCGGCCCTGCTGGCGCTTGTTGGCGCCTCGCGTCGCTTTGGACGTTGCTGGTGGAGCTGTGATGGGCATAGGGAGCGTCATAAGTCAGCGACGGGCACTTGCTGTAGCGGCGCTCTCTGAGAAGCTGTGAAGAAATCGGCCAGCGATGTCATTCCGAGCAAAGCGAGGAATCCCGCCCTTTTGTTTTCAACTAAAAGCAGATGCTTCGCTACGCTCAGCATGACAGATTCGAATTTTTCATAGTCGCTCACCGGCACCGGCTGAACCGCGCCCTGCCGGTGAGAACGCTCCGGTAGATCACGCTGTCGCGCAGGACCTCTTCCACGTATGCGCGCGTGTCGGTGAAGGGAATCGTCTCCAGAAACTCGTCCGGGTCCTGGACTTTGCTGTTGGCGATCCACTGCCGTACACGGATATCGCCCGCGTTGTAGGACGCCAGCGTTTCCGGGAGGTTGCCGTTAAAGGAAGTGAGGAGACCGCGCAGGTATCGGCAGCTAACGCGAATATTGAACGCGGGGCGGTAAAGAGCGCGTGTGACGCGGCGGCGACGCGCGCGTCCTCGCACGCGACTGTTGGCCGTGTAGGGTTCCATCTGCATCAAGCCGCGGGCGCGGGTGGCCGACGTGGCGTGGGGATTAAAGGCCGATTCCTGGCGGATCAGCCCCATCACGAGATAGGGGTTCAGGCGGTTGGCACGCGCGTAGCGGCGCACCAGATTCCAATACGGGTTGGGATAAAGGAGTCTCCACACCTCACGCGGCAGCGCCGCAAATGAATACTCGTCGTAGTCCGGTACGGCGCGCTTGGCGTCAAAGAGGGCGGAAGCCGCGTCATGGTTTGATCCGCGGAGGCGCGCAGCGGCGAGGTATAGGCGAGGATCCTTGGCATGGCTGGCGATTAAATCCACCAGATACTGCTCGCCGAGCGCGCGCAGGCTTAGTGCGCCGAGCGTTTCGTAGGGGAGCATCAGAGACGCGCGCGGGGCGATGCTGCCGCAGGCGCGCAGAGGAGGCTCTGGGCGCTCAGGGATGACGATTCCCATCGCAGCTAGCGCCTCCGCGCCGGCTGGGTCGTTGATCTGCCGCCCGACAGCCCGTTCGCGCGCCTCAGGCTCTGTCATTCTCTCGCGGGCTTTCAAGCCGTAATACGTGTTGGTATAGCGGGCTGCCAGCAGGCGGTCAATTCCTTGCGCGGTGCGCGGCGAGCCTTGCTGCTGTTCGATGTGCGCGAGCCAGTAAAGCGCCGCTGGAGCGCGCGAGGAGCGGGGATAGCGCCTCAGAAAACTGGTTAACGCCGTCTGCGCGCCATCCGTATTCCCCGCCAGCACGGCGTACCACGCTACGCGCCAGGAGGCTTCTGCGGCATAGCGGCTGTTCGGGAAAGTTTGCGACAGGGGCAAGTAATAGCGAACCGCCGTTTGCCAGAAGCCCTGGCGGGCAAAGTAGCCTCCGGCGTAGGCCAGCGCGTCTCCGTATGAGGGCGAGTGGGGATGCTTCTTATAGATTTCATTCAGCGTCGTGGCCATGGCCGCCTCATCGCCGCCGAGCTCATCGGC
This sequence comes from Terriglobia bacterium, assembly GCA_050745065.1. GTDB lineage: Bacteria > Acidobacteriota > Terriglobia > UBA7540 > UBA7540 > RH2-MAG17b. The sequence continues at coordinate 155 of JBOGJT010000301.1, read as the reverse complement.
GTGGACTTCGAGGGCGAGGCGTCGGGCGTCTAGCTCGGGGTCGGCGGGCTCGGTGTGTGCCAGCGCCGTAACGGCGTCGGAATACCGCCTCATGCGGATGAAACATCGCGCCCGTCCAATCCGCCATTCGCCAGCGAGCTGGCTTTTTGGGGCGC
>JBOGJT010000300.1:0-4090 GCA_050745065.1 Terriglobia bacterium | reverse complement strand
AACGCCGCATGATTCCGCAGATTCTGCACGTGGACATGGATGCGTTTTACGTGTCCGTTGAGGAGTTGGAAAATCCGTCGCTCTGCGGCAAGGCGGTGATTGTGGGCGGTGACCCGGAGAGCCGCGGCGTGGTGGCGTCCGCGAGCTACGAGGCTCGGAAGTTCGGCGTGCGATCCGCGATGCCGTCGCAGCAGGCGAAGCGGCGCTGTCCGCATGCCATCTTCATTCGCGGCCACTACGAAAAGTACAGCGAATACTCGCGCAAGATTGAGCGAATCTTTTCCACCTTCACGCCGTCAGTGGAGATGGTCAGCGTGGATGAGGCGTATCTTGACCTCACGGGGTGCGAGCGCCTTCATGGCCCGATGCTCCGCGCGGCGGACACGCTGATCCGAACCGTAAAGCAGACGACGGGCCTGAAGTGTTCGGTGGGAGCATCCACGTCTCACGTGGTTTCCAAGATCGCCTCCGATCAGGCGAAACCCCATGGCCTGCTTTGCGTCTTTCCCGGCTGCGAGAAGTCCTTTCTTGCGCCGCTGCCGATCCGCCGCATGCCGGGCGTGGGCAAAGTGACCGAATCCAAACTCCGGGCTTTGGGTATTCAGACCATCGGTGACGCGCAGCGGCGCAGCCAAGAAGAACTCGAGCGGCGGCTGGGCAAATTCGGCGAGTGGTTGTTCCTCAAGTCGCTGGGGAAGGATATTGAAGCCTACGCATGGCACGAAGAGGCGCGCTCCATCAGCCATGAGACCACGTTCGCTATTGACGTGGCGGATGCTGAAACGATCCAGCAAACCATTTCCGCGCTTTCACAGCGCGTGGGCCACCGCCTGCGCCATAACGGCCTCACCGCTCGCACGGTCGGTTTGAAGCTGCGCTATGCGAGCTTCCAAACGGTTTCGCGCGAGCGCACGCTTTCTCAGCCGTCCCACTTCGATCACGAAATCTACCAGGCTGCCTTAAACCTGTTTCGCGCCACTTACGATAGCGACCAAAAGGTTCGGCTGCTCGGCGTGCGCGCCTCAAACCTTGCAACAGAAGTCCGGCAGCCGGGCCTGCTCGATCAGGAGCGCGAGCGCAAGATGGGCCGCGTGCTCGAAACCGCGGACGAGTTGCGAGGCCGCTTTGGTTTTGATGCCGTACGCTTCGCGCGGTCTCTCGAAACCCATCGCAAACGGCAAGGATAATTTGCGGGGCAGGTCGATGCTTCAGAAGGCGTGAAAAAATCAACAGCCTCTCGCCAAGACGCCAAGAAACGCAAAGCGAAACTCTTTTATTTTCTTTGCGTACCTTTGCGGCTTTGCGCCTCTGCGTGAGGTTTTTTCCTCGCCAACTAATTTCTCACAACTCCTCGCAACACCAGATGCTGTTCTCCAGCGTGCAAGGCGTAGCGGTTGCCGTTCCAGTAAAACCAACCTGTGAGTGAGTGGGACAAAGTTACGTCGGCGGTAAGGTGGTTCCCGATCATGCGGTAGTCCACTTTCACCTCGCCTTGCGGGACCGGAACGGAGGCCGAAAGGCGTTTGAGCGGCCCGAGTTCAGGACGGATCTCCACTTTGGTAAACCCGGCGGCGGCAGGCTGTATTCCGGCGACCATTGCCAGCAGGTCGAAATCGGGGTGGGCGCTCCAGGCATGGCAATCGGAGCGCGTAGGCTCTGGCTTCTCGGCGAAGGTTGTAAGCCCGAGCACCAGCATTTGCCGCCATGGTTGAAGCTGGCTGACGATTTCCCCGCCGAGTCCCGCCTTCTCCAGCGCTTTAAACAGGTAAAAGCGAAAATAGTACGAGCATTGGGTGAGCGAAGGATCGCTCAGAACCTTCTCCATGGCTGCGCGCTGATCCGCGAGGGGAATGGCGCCCGTCAGCACGCCAAGGATGGTCGCGTGCTGGCTGAAGTTCTGGCGCGCGGGTGTATCGGCCAGCAAACCGCGGCTTGCGTCCCAGCAGGAACGGTAAACCGCGCGCGTGATTCGCCCCGCGAGGACACGATCTTCCGATGCCCGCGCCGCGCTTCCAAACGCGGATTCGAGATCACCTTGCTCCTGCAGGGCCTTCGCGAACTCCAGGCTAAGGATGGATGATTGGCCATCGGCTTCCTGGGGCGGGACACCGTCGTGGAATTCCGGGGTCCAATCGACGAAATCCCACCAGGGCAGCCGTTCCAGCAAGCCGGCCGGCGCAAGACGCGCTTCATACCACGCCAGCACGCCGCGCGCGTTGGTCAGAAACGGGCGCAGAAAGTCCACGTCACCGTGGTACCACCAGAGATCGTGCATCATGCCAATCCAATAAAGCGAAAAGGGCGGGATATATTGCGGGAGGCGCGACGGGAAGCGGCTCTGCGTCAGCCCCTCGGACGTGCGCGACGCGTTGAGGCACTCAATCGCGTTCTTCACCAGCCGGTCGTCGCCCGTCATGTACAGCGAAATCAGCGCCTGGATTCGCGTGTCGCCGGCGTATTGAAGTTGCTCGTAATAGGGGCAATCCATGTACGTTTCGTGGGCGCAGAGGCGCGCTGTGCGCCAACCTACCCGCATGATCTTTTCAAGGGTCGGATCACTGCTGGTGAAATGGGCGCGGCGGGTGAACGGGTAAGCGGTGAATTCACCGTAGAAATCGTCGAGCTCGAGAGGCTGATCCGCAGTCTTCACATCTAGTTTGATGTAACGGTAGGCCCGCCACCAGAGCGGCTGAAAGACCCGTTTTTCGCCGCCGTCGGGAAGGAACTGGTCGATGTAACCCCGGATGTGCTTTCCTGCAATCTGGTTGCGATTACCCTTTTGGCCGCGCGCGTCAAACAGCGCTTCGGCGTAGGTCAGCGTGACGACGGAGCCGCGGCCGCCGCTCGTGATGAGCTCAGGGTAGGCTGTGGTTTCGAACGTCTGATCGAGCAGCAGCGTTACGTGCGAATTCGCCGGAATTTCGAGCGGCGAGTGGCCTTGCAGAAACGCCTCCGCCGGATGAAACCCGGAGGGGCCTCCTGGACCGGCATAGCGGCGTATTCGCTCGAGACGCTGCGGCCTGCTCTCCATCAGCGGGATGGTGCGCGGAACCAGCATCCAGCGCGAGGGCGAATCCTGAATGCCACGCGGCCCAGCGCGCACAAGTTCGCGGGCGGGCAGCCAGGCGGAATCGCCATACGCGGTTTGCTGCCAGCCCCAAGGGTATTGTGAGGCGTCTATTCTCTCCCCCGGGCCTACCACGGTGTAGGCGTAGCCCGTGTGCGCGCCTACTGGAATCATGGTGAAGGCGTCGCTGCGCAAAACTTTCCAGGAACGGTTTGTGTCAACCAGGGCTGAATCACCGCCCTCGCCCGCTAGAACGAAGCCGGTTTCATTGCTCATTTGCGCCATGGGAGCGTCTTCGGCAAAATTCCAAACCACCGCTGCGAGCACGTTCGGTCCCGGATGAAGGAACGGCGCAATATCGAATGTCTCAAACCTCCAGTGAAACAAATCTCCCTTCGCCGGACCCTCAAGCACGCGCGCGCCGTTCACATAAAGCTGGTAGCGGTTGTCCGCACTGGCGTGAATGACGAAATGCGCGGGCGCCGCACTCAGGCTGAAGTCCTTGCGGAAAAAATAAACGCCGAACTCGCGCGCCGGAGCGCCCGGGCAAGTGATCCACGACGCGCTCCAGATGTGGTTGAGGATGGCCGGTGCCAAAGGGGGAACAGCCTGTGCCGGTTGGACCGATTGAGACCGGCTCGCAGGAAGGAAAAACAGGATCGCCGCCACGCAAATAATCGTTCGCAAGCGGTTCGTATTACGGCGATCGATCATGGCTTGGCATCCTCCATTCGGTCCTTGCGTTTCTCACCGCATTCGCGCCCATCAGTATATTCGTTTGGTGCTTACCGTCAAACATGAAAAATATTTTGCAGACGTTCATGGCTGGGGGGTAGCCACGGCGAGCGTTTTTCCTCGCCGTGGGCTTTTCGTTGGTTAGGAAAAGTCAAAAGCGGGGTTTAGAGTCAGGAGGGTATGGGGTGGTCGAGCGAGTAGCGCGGACCGCCGTCTTTGCGGTCCGCGGCTTGTCTGTGGGATACGGACGCAAATACTGCACGCCTCAAATGCGGACGCCTGCGCTAC
>JBOGJT010000299.1:0-6728 GCA_050745065.1 Terriglobia bacterium | reverse complement strand
AAACCGGCGGCCAGAGGCCGCCGCTACAACACCCGCCATCGCCGGCTTATGTCCGTTGCATAGTAGGGAGGCCGCCAAACTACGGCAGCGTTTGATCGAGGTGCGCAAGGTAAGCGGCGACGAGACGATAGCTTGCGTAGTAGTCGCTCATTTGCTCGGCAGAAAAGTTGTCCCGCTTGCTATGGAGCACTCGAACCGTGGGCTGGGTGAGCGAATGAATGGTGATGGTTGGAACGTTGCGGTGGCGGAATGACATGGCGTCGTCGCGTCCCACGCCTTCCAGGTCGACGCCCGGAACGTTCATGTCCATGGCGCGCGAGACCTGGTATAGGCTGGCCAGAAGCGGGTGCGCCGCGTGGTCTTCCCAGACTTCCGGAGGGTTCATGCCCAGGCACTCCAGGTTCACCATGGCACGAATGCGGTGGAGGGATTGCCGCGAAAGGTGCCGCACATAAAACTTGGAACCGACCAGCCCCTTTTCTTCCTCCGTGAACGCGATAAACAGAAAGGTATGCTTGCGCCGTTCGCCGCGCAGGCTGGCGTAGAGGCTTGGCAGCATTGAAGAGCCGCTCCAATCGTCCACAACACCATCGCCCCTGCGGACTTTGTCGAGGTGCCCGCCTACGATGATTTCCAGGCGCTCTCTTCCCGGCATCGTGCAGATCAAGTTTGGCGGCTGGCCCGAATCGACCGATTCTTGCGCCAGCCGGGAGGCCGGGCATCCAGATGCCAAAAACATTTTCCGCAGAGCCGCTTCGCGCTGCGGATTCGATCTGGGCGCACTCTTCAAGCGTTGCTCGATGATTCGGCGCGAAAGCAGTTGATAATTAACGGTAGTGGAGCCCGCCATCGGTCGCCTTCCCGCCGCCATCAGAGATGCGAGGCAGAGAGCAGCCGCGAGGCTTACACCGAGCCGGGCTGGACGAGAGTTTTTGCGCATTGAGACCCTTCAGGTATTACATTAACTTGCCGGCGACGTCAAACCCCTGCCGGATCACTTGCCGGGCCTTGGCCTGAAGGCGGAACTGGTCGAGATCGTTCCTTTGCACCCAGCGCGCGTCCGCGGCGTCCGATGCGTGTGACACGCGGCCAGCTTTCGCCGCGCACAAGTAATCAGCGACGATGTAATGAAAACGGACGCGGGATTTATCGCGGACGATGCGCTCGAACAGCGCCAGGAATCGAAGAGGCTCCACGCGTAGGCCGGTCTCTTCGCGGATCTCGCGCCGGACTGCGGCCTCAAGCCTTTCTCCCACTTCCACCATGCCGCCGGGAACGGTCCACTCGCCTTGGTGGGGTGGCTTGCTGCGCCGGATGAGCAAAACCGATGCTTCGCGAATCACGACGCCGCCAACGCAAAGGATGGGAAGCTGGGGGAATTCACGGTTCATAAGAGGTGCAATGCGCGCGGCGCTTGATTACGGCGCCGGTATCATCGCGCGAGTCCGCTTTTCCTCGCACCTCGCGCGGTGCGAAGCGGTGCAAAATCCTTGCCTTTTTCAAATTAAACAACATATATTGACAGACTCAGTATAAACTGGCAACCATTCAACACGCCGGTAGCTCCAAAAAGGACAGATCATTGACCAAGCAGTTGCATCCGCGTGTTTTTGTGACGATTGCGGCGCCTACGCTGGCCGCCATGGAAGAACAGGCGGCGAACGCGGGCAGCTCCCAAACCGGTTTCGAGTGGAGGCTGGACTACCTGCAGGATTTCGCCAATCTTGAGGCGCAGATGCACGAGATGCTCTTGCGCCTGCGCTTCCCGCAAAGCATCGCTACGTGCAGAAGGTTGGAGGCGGGTGGACGGTTTAAGGGAACGGTTGAAGAGCAGGCTGCGGTTATTGAGACCGCAGTGCGCGCCGGCTGCCACTGGGTTGACTTTGAAGCGGAGTCGGTGCGCCGGGGTGGAGGCGCGGCTTTGCTCGACCGGTTCAAGCACGTGAAGATTGTGGTTTCCCATCACGACTATCGCACGATGCCTGCGCTGGGCGAAATCTATCGCAAGCTCAGCCGCTATCCCGTTCAGGTGGTGAAGATCGCCGCGCACGCGCACAAACTGGCTGACAACCTCAAGGTGGAGAAATTTCTCAAGTCGCGCCGTGGATCCGGCCCCAAAGTGGTGGCGTTTGCCCTGGGACCGTGCGGCATCCCGTCGCGCCTATTGAGCCTGAAGTGGGGCTGCCATTTCACCTATGCGTCCGCGGGGAGCCACATCGCGGTGGCGGCGGGCCAGCTTCCGGCGCCGGCCATGCGCATGGTTTACCGCGTGGAGCACCTTGACTACCGGACGCAAATTTACGGCGTGGTGGGATCGCGGGCATCGGTTTCTCTCTCTCCGTCCATGCAGAATGCGGCGTTTAACGCCAAACGGGTGAACGCCATCTACCTCCCGTGCGAAACCAGCCAACTGGCGGATTTTCTCAAGTTGGCCCGGCAGATGGGCTTTGGCGGCTTCAGCGTCACCATGCCGTTCAAGCGGGCGATCATCAAGGAGCTCGATTGGATCGATCCGCTCGCGGCGCAAATCGGCGCGTGCAACACCGTCGCCGTGCAGAGGGGGAAGTGGCTCGGATGGAATACGGACGCGGCTGCGGTGGTGGAGGTCCTTACCAAGCGTCTGCGACTTGCGGGCAGCCGTATCCTGATCCTCGGCGCCGGCGGGGCGGCCCGCTCGGCGGCGTTTGCCTTGCGCGGTGAAGGCGCCGGGATTTTTATCGCAGCCCGGCGCGAGGCGGTGGCTCGCCAATTGGCGAGGGCCGTTTCCGCCCAGGCCGTTCCGTGGGGAAGCGCCGACGGCCTCGATGTGGATGCGGTGATTAACGCCACCCCCATCGGAATGTCGCCGAACGCGGAGTCCATCCCGGTCGATCTTGCCCGCCTGCGCGTACGTGTGGTGCTTGATATGGTCTACTATCCCATGGAAACGCGCTTCCTGGCGGAAGCGCGCGGCCGCGGCATTACGACAATCTCTGGCCTCGAAATGCTCGTCGATCAGGGCGCCAGGCAGTTTGAGATCTGGACGGGCCAGTCCGCTCCACGCGCTCTGATGGAGCAGGCCGTCCGGCAGGGATTTGACCACACGGACATGGACTGAGAAAATTTGAAATTGGAGATTCGAAATTTGAAATGCCGGATTTGAAATTCGCCTTCCATGTCTGAAACCCTCCCATCATTCGCAGCCTTCCGCCGCGCGGCAGAGCAGGGCAATGTTGTGCCTGTCTATCGCCCGGTTCTGGCAGATTTGCTCAGCCCGGTCGCCGCATTCCTGAAAATGGCGCCGCAAATCGGCAGGATGCCGCCTCAGCACCCAGGCATACGCCCGACCGGACGCTCGAATGCCGGCTCGTACAGCTTTTTACTCGAAAGCGTGGAAGGGGGCGAGCGCGTGGGCCGCTACACGTTCTTCGGGGTAGACCCGTTCCAGGTGTTGTCGTGCCGCGGAACCAACATCCGGATCGATCGAGGCCCAAAGCGAATTACGGAATCTGGAAATATTTTTGACGCGGTGCGCGAGCTGGGCAGTGCTTATCATCCGGTGAAGCTACCGGGACTGCCTCCGTTTTCGGCCGGCGCGGTTGGGTACCTCTCCCACGAGGTCGTCCGGCTGATTGAGCGATTGCCGCCGCGCGTCGAGCCGGACGTGGATATGGATGACGCCGTGTTCATGTACTTCACCGACCTTGCAGCGTTCGACCACGTGCAGCACCGCCTCTACCTCATCTCGAATGTGCTGACCGGGAAAGGGAAGGGTAGCTTGCGCTCGAAGTACGACGCTGCTGTGCGAAGGCTTGACCGCATGGAGCGGGCGCTGCGCGCGCCGCTCACACGTCGCCACGGCCGGCGGGAGCGCCGGCCGCTGCGCGTCACCGCCAATATGACGCGGGCGGGGTTCGAGTCTATAGTCCGGCGCTCTAAAGAATACATTCTGGCGGGGGACGTGTTTCAGGTGGTGGTTTCGCAGCGATTTACGGCGCGGCTGCACGTTCCGCCGTTTGAGGTTTACCGGGCGCTGCGAGTGGTGAATCCATCGCCCTACATGTATTACCTAGGGCTGGGGCGGGCCGCCGTGTTGGGGTCGTCTCCCGAAATGTTGATCAAAGTCTCGGGCCGCCAGGTGGAGTATCGCCCGATTGCCGGCACCCGGCCCAGGGGCGCCACCGAGGCGGAGGACCTGCGGCTCGAGGCCGAGCTGAAGTCGGACGAGAAAGAGCGGGCCGAGCACATCATGCTGGTTGACCTCGGCCGCAATGACATTGGCCGGGTTTGTGAATTCCATACCGTTCAACCACGCGAGATCATGTTCGTCGAGCGCTACTCGCACGTGATGCACCTCGTCTCTTCGATTACGGGCACGCTTCGGCCGGACGCCGACAGCTATGCCGCGCTGGCCGCTTGCTTTCCGGCCGGCACGCTGACCGGCGCTCCCAAAGTGCGCGCCATGGAAATTATCGATGAGCTCGAGCCCACACGCCGCGGCGTCTACGGAGGCGCCGTGCTCTACTCGGATTTCTCCGGCAATCTCAACGCCTGCGTGGCCATCCGCACCGCCGTCGTGAAAGACGGCAAAGCCTACCTTCAGGCCGGCGCCGGGATCGTCGCCGATTCCGTTCCGTCCCTCGAATTCAAAGAGTCCGTCAATAAAGCGCGTGCTGCCTTGAGAGCGGTTGAAATGGCCGAGAAGGGCCTTTGAAGGGGCGCGCCGGCGCGTTATGGCCTCAGATTGAAGCTATCAGCGCGGCGAGCAGCGCCGCGCGTCTTGGAAGCTCGCGAATGAGGATGTGCTCGTGGCGGGCGTGAGCGCCGTCGCCGACACCGCCCAATCCGTCGAGCGTGGGAATACCGAGCGCCGCCGCGAAGCTGCCGTCTGAGCCGCCGCCGGTTGAAGCCTCCGGCAACTCAAAACCAAGCTGTGCGGCAAGCTCGCGCGCCTGCCGGAAGAGCGCTACGGCGTGGCGCCGCTCCATCGGAGGGCGGTTCATGCCGCCTGCGACTTCAATGTGAGCGCCTGAATGGATCGGCTTCAGCGCGGCGATCTTGCGCTCGATCCACGCTCCGTCGCCGGGCCGGGCGATGCGCACGTCCACGGCTGCCGAAGCCATTTCCGGTACGACGTTTGTTCTGGCGCCGCCTTCGATCACGCCTACGTTTATCGTCAGGCCGCGCGCTGGCTTGGCGAGCGCTTCAACGCGCGTGATTTGGCGCGCCAGCTCGCTGATCGCGTTCACTCCCGCTGCCGGGTCAATCCCGGCATGGGCGGAGCGGCCGCGGACGGTGAGTTTAAAAATGCCCACGCCCTTGCGTGAAGTCTTTACGGCTCCTGCCCCAGCGGCGGGCTCAAGCACCAGACAGGCGCGGGCGCGGCGGGCTTCGGCGAGCAGCTTTCTGCGGAACGCAGCAGATCCCACCTCCTCATCGGGGTTGAGGAAGAATCGCACACGGCTGCGGGGTTCGACGCGGCCGGCCCGCAGCGCGCGGATGGCCCAGAGGCCAACTACGATACCGGATTTCATGTCGAGAATGCCGGGTCCGTAGGCGCGGCCGTTTCTGATGCGAAATGGCATTCCGGCAAGCGTTCCGGTCTCCCAGACGGTATCTGAGTGGCCGAGCAGAAGAATGGGCCCGAGCCGTCCCGGGCCGCGCCAGAATTCTGCCGTGACCGCGCACCCGGCGTGAGCGCGCGCGTGCTTCTGCACGAGGCCGCCCGCGCGCTCAAGCTGCGCCGCCCAGAAGTCTGCCATCTCCGTCACCGCAGCGGCTGAGCTGGTCGGCGATTCGATTTCCACGGCCTCGCGCAATGTCTTCAGCATCGCCGCCTGATGCGCTTGGCAATAGGAAAGCAGATTCCTCGGATTCAAAATCACTCCGGTTTGACGTCGTGGGATATTACGAGTGGTAGTGTGCCGCCTGAAAATGCTCGCAAGTGACCCGCATTCATTCTAATCTATACGGAGCGTCTTGAGTCAGCGATGGGCATTTGCGATAGCGGCGCTCTCTGAGAAGCTGTGAAAAAATTCGAATCTGTCATGCTGAGCCCTTCGCTCGTCATTCTGCTATGAAAATAGCCCATGTGTACACTGAAAACCCAGGACTTATGTCCGCAGGGCCATTTTCATCCTACGTGGTGCGCCGCAGGCGCATGGGGTCTGTCCTGAGAATAGCCAGACCCGGTGTTGAAAATAAATGGGTTGTGGCGTTCTTCGTAGGGGCGCTGCTTGCTGCGCCCTTTAGACGGTGGGCGCGGCAAGCGGCGCCCCTACACCCTATTTTCATCCTTCGGGGTGTCGCGAAGCGATATGACAGACTGAGCGAAGCGAAGAATCCCTGTAGTTCGCGCAGGATAAACTCCGCGAAGCATCTGCCTTTTGTTGAAGATGAAGGGCGAGATTCCTCGCCTTGCTCGGAATGACATCGCTGGCCGATTTTTTCACGGCTTCTGAGCGCCGAAACGACGGCGGCCAGAGGCCGCCGCTACAGAGTTGAACACCGCTGACTTGTGACGCCGTGCGTAACGAGTGCTGGCATCGGATTTTGTATGTCCGCAAAGCGGCTCGATCATTCCATGGAGAAAATGAACTCGCCTCGTTACGCCATCATCGCCGGCAACGGCCGCTTTCCGTTCCTGGTTCTCGACGCCGCGCGCGAACAAGGGATCGAGCCGGTCATTTTTGCGATTAAAGAAGAGGCCTCGGCCGAGCTTTCACGGAAGGCATCGTCCGTTCACTGGT
>JBOGJT010000298.1:0-3781 GCA_050745065.1 Terriglobia bacterium | reverse complement strand
CCCGTGGAGGATGGCATCGCTATGCTGTGGCCACGTTTCCGAGCCGGGCTGGCCCGGCTGCGGCTCGGTATACCAGCGCCATTGCAGCTTGCCGGTGGCCGGATCGATGGAATCCAGAAATCCGGGACTGTCCGTCACGTCGCCCGAGACACCCACAATCACGTGGTTGCGGATCACCAGCGGCGCCATGGTCGAGAAGTAGCCGAGATGCGGATCCGCCAGTTGGGTGATCCAGCGCACGCTTCCATCTTTGGCGTTGAGGCAAACAAGGTGGGCGTCTGGCGTGGTGAGGTAGAGCCAATCACCGTACATGGCCACTCCGCGCTGCCCAATGTGGTCGCCCTGCGAGACCCGGCGGTAGTGCCAGATCTCATTGCCGGTGCGCGCGTCCACCGCCCAGACGTTGTCCGGCATGGTGAAGTAGAGAATTCCATTCACTTCCAGCGGAGTGGACTTGATTGACTGGGTGTGAGTCTCAAACACCCACGCCAGGCGCAGGCTTCGGACGTTGGAAGCGTTAATCTGGTCAAGCGTGCTATAACGGCGGCCGGAATAATCTCCGTTGTAGGTCGGCCATGTGTTCGTGGCCGGTTCGAGCAGCGCTTGCGGAGCGAGACCCTGCCCTGCCGCGAAAAACGGGATTAGCAGCGAGATCAGCGTGAGCGCGGCAAGAAACGCCACACAACGCCGGACAAGGCTTACACCCTCGCGCCATCTAAAACTTAACTTTGCTTTGAATGACATTGAATAATTCCTTGTTTTGGATGCCACCTGCGGCGTCCTTACTTCAACGTTTCAAGATACGCAAAGAGGTTATGCACATCCGCCTGCGTCAGCTTGCTGAGCATGGCGTGATGCGCCGCGAGCGGATCGTGTACGCTCACTTTCACCCGCTGGCGCGAGAAGGACCGGTACCAGCCGGACGAATCGCGCAAAGCTACCGTGAACTCATCAATATGCTCCAGCGTCCCGCGCAGCTCTGTTCCGGAGGGTAAAGTAACCGTCACCGTGGGCGCCGGCCCATGCGGCGAGAGCATCCGTACCTCGAGTTCGAGCGGCGTATACTTGGCGGCAATATGTGCGAGGTCGCCGGTGGTCGAATGGCAAGCCGCGCATTTTCCCGCCCCGTCGAAATACGCCTTGCCTTGCTCCGCGCTGCCCGTCAGCAAACGGGAGAGAGGATAACTATTCGAAACTCCCGCCGAAGCGATGCCTGCGTGGATGCGCACGTGAAGAAACGCGGCGATGTCCGCGATCTGCGCCTGCGTCATGCTGAACGCGGGCATGCCCTTATCGGGCCTGCCGTTCAGGATCACCTCGCCGATCAGGTTGCCGCCCACGTCGTCGTTGACTAATTTCGAGCGCACCAAATCGGGGCCGCGCGCGCCTGTGGCGTCCGGCCCGTGGCAGAAGGAGCACCTCGACTCGAATTGCTGATGTCCTCGCTCCGCCGCCACCCTGGACGCGGCGCTGTCCGGGCCGGACTGTGCAAAGCAAATATAGCCCGTCAGGCCCGCGCACAACACTATCAACGCGATCATCGTGATAGCCTCGCGGCGCCGCCCCTCCGGCATACTCGCTCTGAATTCTGCCTTGTGCCGCTCATCGCCCTGCGTACGTGCCACGTTAACACCCTCCGATCGATTGACGGATTTCGCCGGTCCATTGCGCGGACAGGAAAGCATATTACATCGCTTCACTCATCGCACGAAAAAAAATCAGCGGCGTAATGCGTCAGATGGTGTGAACGAATCGGCCCGCGCCGTGAGTCCGAGTGAGCGGTGGACGATTGGTCCGCATCGGCTACCTTTTGCCTACCTGACAACCGCGCCCAGTTTGCCTACCGTCATCGGCAAAAATCGCCCATGGCAGCGCCCCGCAGCACCGCACTGTGGGTAAGCCATTGATATCAAGGCGCTTCCGCCGAGCGCTGCTTTGGCCTTCCATCTGCAAGAAACACGGCGAGGCGAATCCAGCATGGAAAGTGGCTACTACGCGGCGCTCACGGGCTTGGTGGCAAAATACGACGCGCTTGACGTTGCGGCGAACAACATTGCCAACGTGGGCACGACGGGCTACAAGGAGCAGGAAAACTTTTACCGGACCTACAGCGCCACGATGGGATCATCCGACGTCGGACCGTTAAATCTAGCCATCAACAATTACGGCGTTTTGGGCGGTGCGAGCACGAACTTTGCGCCGGGCGCCCTTCAAATGACGGGAAATTCCCTGGACATTGCTTTGCAGGGAAAGGGCTTTCTCGTGGTGAAAACCGCAGCGGGCGACCGGTACACGAGAAACGGAAGTCTGCGGCTCAACGCCAAAGGCGTGCTCACAACGCAAAACGGGGACGAAGTTATGGGTTTGATTCCGAAGCCCAAAGGCAAGCCGGGGGAGGGGCCCATCAAGATTCATCAAGGCAGCATCGCTATTGGTCCGGGCGGATTGATTTCCGTGAACGGCGCCGTTGCCGGCCAATTGAAGATTGTCGATTTCAATAAAGGTACACACCTTTCGCTCGAGGGTCAGAGCACCTACGCCGCGCCGGCTGCCGACGAAACGCCGGCACCCGATCCTCAAGTGAAGCAAGGCGCGCTCGAATCATCGAACGTGAATCCGATGAACGAAATGGTCAGCCTTGTCCTCTTGCAGCGCCAGGCGCAGATGCTGCAAAACGCCATCTCGACGTTCGACAAAACTTTCGATCAATCGGCGATCAACAGCATCCCCTTGGTCCAGTAAGCTTCTGAGCAGTTTGCAGCGACGGGAAAACGCCCCGCGCGGCAAGAACCCGAAGGAGAGTAAAAAATGTTCCGAGCCCTTTACACCGCAGCCAGCGGCATGAACGCGCAGCAGCTGAATCTGGAAAATATTGCCAACAATCTCGCCAACGCCAACACGGCGGGGTTTCGCGGCCGGCAGTTGCAGTTTGAAGACCTGATGTACCAAAACGTGGTGGTGCCTGGCTCCGCGATGACGCAGCAGACCACAATCCCTTCCGGTATGCAGATCGGGTTGGGCACGCGGCCGGCCAGCTCGGAAGTCAATCTGACGCCCGGCGACCTGACGAGCACCGGCAATCAGCTCGATGTGGCCATCCAGGGACAGGGCTTTTTTCAGGTGCTGACGCCCACCGGAACACTCGGCTACACCCGCGACGGCTCGTTTCACCTAAACCAGCAGCGGCAACTCGTGACTTCGGACGGCAATCCCATCCAGCCCGCCATCACCATTCCGGCCAACGCCACCAGCGTCAGCATCGGGCAGGACGGCACGGTGAGCGTGCAGGAGCCAAACCAGACACAGGCGGCGCAAGTGGGTTCAATCCAACTCGCGCTCTTCCCCAATCCCGAAGGGCTTATCGGCATGGGCAATAATCTCTACGTACCCACCACCGCCTCGGGTGACCCGCTGGTGGGAGCGCCCGGCAGCGCCGAAGGTTTGGGAAGCCTGCAGCAGGGAATGCTCGAACAATCGAACGTAAGCGTGGTTCAGGAGTTCGTCAATATGATCCTGGCGCAGCGCTCCTACGAAGCCAACTCAAAGGTGCTGGAGGCCGGAAGCCAAATGCTGCAGCAGCTCAATAACATTTCGTGACGTGACGGCGTATTGGCAATATTTGGCCGTGCAGGTAAATCAGGCGTTCATAATTCCTCCGTCGATCGGCAAGATCAAACCGCCAATCGAGCCGTGAACTGAACCGGGGGCCGTTTGACAGACTCTGTGATAACTGCGGCTGTAGCGGCGGCCTCTGGCCGCCGGCTATTAAATAGAAAAGACC
>JBOGJT010000297.1:0-11172 GCA_050745065.1 Terriglobia bacterium | reverse complement strand
CCGATCGTTACGATCAAAACCGGCGGCCAGAGGCCGCCGCTACAGCATAGGATGACCGTGGACGTCCCCCCGTATAGAGTGAATGCTAACCCTGCGCAGGCATCATTGGCCGCTTGCGCTTATCTTCGCCGATTCCGTCCGGCTTGGCGCAAGGTTATGCATCCCAATCCAATGGATGAGGGCTTTGTATTGCCAGGATTGTTTCGTGGTAGGCCATCGAATGCCGCCCGCGTGGGAAAGTCCGCCGGGGACGCCTTCGCGCGGGCTGGTGGGCTTGCGAACAATGTAGCTGTCCGATGGGGCCCCTTCATCTACCACGCGGAGCGCCGACTGGTAATTGTTAATCACCTGCTCGATCGAGAATTTCCCCTTCGCCGATTCCGGGGATTCGAGGTGAAGAATCGCATGGGAAAAATGGCAGGTGATGCAGGCGAAACCGTCGGGACCCGGCGTGGAGAAAATCGGCTCGACGTTGGTCTTGAAATACGCAAAGCTCAACTGCTTCCCGGGCCGGTCCTCGAGTTTTGCGCCCTTCAGCCAGTCGACGACAATTTCGAAATCCGGGTCGTACTGATTGTGCCAGAAGACGCCCCCGTCGTGCGTCATGCCACGGATCGTTCCCTCACGGGTATTGGGATCCAGCGGCTTAAGCAACAGCTTGCTTCGCATGGGGTCCTTGCGGTTGATCACAGCCAGCGCGGAAACAAAATTTACGCGCGATTGCGCGAGGGTGAAGTGGCCGCCGGGGCCGGGGCGGAGCAACCGGAACTCGCCGTAGGAGCTGCTTGCTGACGCGTGGCAATCTACGCAGGCTGTAGCGCCATACTTCTTTACAAACAGGGGCTGAACAAACGCGGTGAAGTAATTAAAATTGAAGGGCACATCGGCCATGGAAACCCGCGCCCCGGTCAAGGAAACAAGCCGCACCGCGGGCGGCGCCGGGGGAACCGGGACGCCGAGCGCCCGCGCGGCTTGCAGGCGCACGTTTGGATCATCGGTTTTAAGCGCAGCTTCGAGCATCGGTTTTGTATTGGCCGCCAAGCTCCCTCGCCCCTCGGCGTAAACCTTCACCATCAGCCGGATCGCCTGATTCCGCACGCTCAAATCATCAGCTTCAAGCGCGGCGGCTGCGGCCTCGATCACGGAGGGGTCGGACCGCAAGCTTTCGGAGCCGCTGACCAAGCTCAGCAATTGCGGCCGAAGCGAGCTCTCCGGATTCTTCAGCGTCGAAATGAGCATCTTTCGGATTGCGGGGTCGGAAATAAGGAAGGGGTTTTCATGGTTTGCCGCGACGTCGGAATAAACGCCCCCTTGCCCCGACCCGCCGATCAAATCCAGCGCAATCAATTGCGCGGCGCGATCCGTCGTCTGCCTCAAGGCGTCTTCGACCGCGGCGATCGCTGCATCACCCGGCGCCGCGCCGTGGTAACGAGTCAGGATCCACCCCACGTTCGAGAGTGCTTTGTCGCGCACGTTGCCGTCGCTATCCTTCAGCGCGGCAAATATCTGCGGGATAAAGGCGGAAGCCTGCGCCCGAGGATCCCGCGACATCCAGTCAAACGCCGACGCCCGCACGTCTGGCCGCGGGCTGCGCAGCAGGGTTTGAAGGGTCGAGACCACGCTTGGATCGAGTGAAGACGGGGAACCGGAGGCAGACTGCGCGAAGGAGGGCGCCACCACTGCACGGCTGCGGCTGAGCGCAAGCCATAAACAGACACAAAGCGCTGTCAAAAAGATCACAATCTGATTGCGGATCAAATGCTTCATGAGCGGGGATCGCCAACATTGGCGGTTTTCCAATTGTGGGCTTGCTCCGTGATAACGCAATCCGCGGCTATCCGCATGGACAATAGCCCACAATGTCCGGTGCAGTGGCGGCGGCCTCTGGCCGACTGCTTTTAATGAATATGATCCGGGGGCTGGAGGCCGCCGCTACAACCGAAAATGCGCGCGGGACGCTACCGCCCACCCCCCGACGATTTCTGTTGGCGCGGCAAGGTTTTGGTCGTCGCCAATTCGTGTTCGGAATAGTTATTCTGAGTGGGGAATTTGGTCAACTCCTCTTCCGAAACCTGTCGCGTGTGCGCGTCCGGAGAGGTCAGGTGATCCATCACGGCGAGCAATAAATCCTGATCGCCCGCGTCCCGCGCCACGGCCGCAGCTTCAAGCGCCTTTCCGGCGATCCCCGGATCAGAAGAATGAATCAGAGGCAATATCGCCCGCGCCATCGTCTCAGCCGATTGAGGATCATAGAACGTGATCGAATCATAGTCGTTGCCGATTCCGCCGCGCAGAAAGTAGTAATCCAAGGCGGTCAGCACGGTTTGCCGTGAAGTCACGTCGGGGGAGCGCAGAGCGGCGGCCAGCTCGGCGGACAGGGGGCGCTCGACTTCCGCAATGCGCGCGGCTTCCGCCCGCTTGCGATCGGTTTCGAGCGCCATCGACCGGAGCCAGTTGCGATGAAACTGCACGGTGTTCTCATCCAGAATATTGTAAAGAGCCTGGGCCACGTTCATGCGGACAACCGGGTCTTCCTTCTGAACGCCCGCGCGCTCGAGGAAAGCGTGCTCAATCTGTCTGCGCAACGCAAAATCCGGCGTGCGATACCACCACCGCCAAAGCGCTTTCAAGCTTTCAATTCGCACCAGCATGTCCGGATCATTCACGTGCGCGACAAGCTCGCGGGCCACATCCTCGCGCGGGATCATGTGATACCAGTACTGAGCGAAAATGCGCGCTGCGCCGCGCCGCGTGTAATCGTCCGGGCTATTCAGGGCCGTTTTGATGGCAGCGATGCCAACGCCGTCGTCGCCAAGCTGCCGCAAGGACCACGCGGCCGCACGGCTCACCATCTTGGTGTGGTCGCCGAGCAGCTGCGCGAGCGGCGCAACCGCGGCGCGGAAGGGCGCGGGATCAGGGGCGTCCACCGCCATGCGGCCAATCGCCGAAGCGGCCGCCTCGCGGATCAGCGGTTCAGGATTGTTGAGAAGAGGCAACACCCGTTTCAGGGCCGCAGGATCACGCTGATACCAAACTTGATCCAGCCATTGAAGCGTCGGAACGAGGGGCGGGTTCGAAGTATTTTCGATGCTCGCCGGCGGCGGCTGCGCCGGGGCGAGTGGTGGATTCGATTCCGGGTAAATCGTGGAAAGCGCAATCAGCGCCCAACAAGTC
The DNA here is from genome assembly GCA_050745065.1 of Terriglobia bacterium. Classification (GTDB taxonomy): domain Bacteria; phylum Acidobacteriota; class Terriglobia; order UBA7540; family UBA7540; genus RH2-MAG17b. The sequence goes on along the minus strand of JBOGJT010000297.1, from coordinate 7,998 downwards.
TCCTTTTGCGGCAGAAGGAAGAGCTCGCCTTTATTGTCGAGCCAGCCACCAAAGGGCTGCTGCAATCCGAGCAACCAGTGAATGGCCTTTTCGACACGCGGATCCTGCATGTTGTACCCGGCGATCTTGAGCGTGTAAAGCACTTCGCCGGTCATGAACTGCAGGCTGGGGTCGGTCTTTTTCTCGAACGGCGCGCGGGCGGCCGCGTCAAAGAATTGTTCGTTCGACATGTACTCGGCCGTGACCCAGCCGCCGTCGGTGTGTTGCCTCGCCAGAATTTTTTGAATGTTTGCGGCGATGATGGGTTTGAAGCGCGCGTCCCCCATGTCCACCATGCCTTTGGTCTGCTCAACGAGGTCTTCCAGGTCGTTGGGTTGAGCGGTCGTCATCAGGGCTTTAAGATGGGCTGCGCTCGCTGCCAGAGTGCCGTTGTGGCTACGCCGGGCAAGATCGTTCAAGTCAAACCATGAGTCGGAATCCACGCGAAAGTCGCTGATGGGGCGGTTGCCGTCAAATTCGTAATCGCGCGTTTTTGCAGGTTCAAACTCGGCCACAAAATGCGCGTTGTCCACGCGCGGCAGCATCTGGCGCGCGTCGTAGACCAGCCGGATATAGTTCGCGCTCTCGCCGGGGATTTCAGTTGGGTGGTGGCTCACCGAATCCTCGTACATCAGCAGCATTTTCGCCATGCGGCTCAGACCGTTGGTGGGCGCGAGCTCGAAGCGCAGCCAGTATGTGTGGGGAAAGCCGTAAAACGGCGCGGGCGCGTTGTAAAGCCGGTCGATCATGAACTTGTATTCGGGCTCATTCACCACAGAATAGCCGTGGCGCTGCGCCTTGAGCGTCGAGAGCATGGTGAAGTGCGCGGCGTGGCACGCAATGCAGCGCTCTGTCTCGTCGGTCACATTTTCCGCGCGCGTGAGCACCGCTCCCTTGCGGGGAATATCCGAAAACCACGAGTCGGCAATGTCCACCATGTAGCGCATCCCCACTTGAGCGGCCTCTTGCGGGTTTTTATAGGGAGGCACATCGTACAGCGCCGTGGTCAGGTTCCAGCGCGGGTCGTTCGACTTCACCCTCACGTAATAGCGCCCTGGGGTGAGCACGCGCGTGATCATCTTGTGATCGACCAACGCGTCCGTCTGATCATCGTGCCGGATTTCCACCGGACTCCTGCCCTTCGTGTACTCAACCAAATGTTTACCCTGGGGGCCGTTCTCCATGCGATAGAACTTCAGAGCGCAGGGCACGTCGCGATCCAGCACGTTGAGCTCAAAGAAGACCAGCTTCGGCGTGGACTCGTTGTAGTCAAAGGTGAGCCATTGCAAGCCAACCGTGCCCTCGTCAATGTTGTAAAGGTATTCGATGTCGTCTGAAGTCCCGAAAACGGTCTTCCCCAAAGCTATGGGAGAAGCGTGCTGCCAATCGCGCGCGGTGTTAGGCACGATCTGAAGCTGTTGCTGCGCGCTCGCATTCAGCGGTCTGATTGCGGCCTCAAAACCCATCGGAGCCGGGCTTACGCTGGCTGGGGCGGCAAGCGTGAGCCGGGCAGATCCAGACTGAGCCGCGCGGACAATAAAATAGGTTCCAGGGTCGCCCGAGTGCAGTTTCTTGCTGATCTCCGGGTTGCCGGCTGAATCGAAGCTCACCACCACCCGCGCCACAATGGGAATAATGTCCTTCTTCACGATATTAAAGGTGATCGGCGAAGCGATCCGGCGAGGCACCAGCTCATCGGGCGTCGTCAGGCTCGCCGGATGATCCAGACTGACATCCACCGAGTAAAGCGCACCCGCGGCAAGGGTTGGCGTCTGCCAGATTAAAGTCTGTCCCGGCCGGATGAAGCCTTTGCTCTCCTGGTTAAAGCTGAGCGATGCCGCCGTGCCTCGCTCGCCGCCGGCGGCCGCTTGCGCGGCTCCGGCTAGTCCCGTTGGCGCAGCAGCGGCCGACCCCGTTCGCGCAGCCGCGCTAGACGGCTGCATCCGCCACACGCACGCGGCAAACAACAGCGCAGCGCATAGAGTGATCAATGTCATGCGAAGTGAGCGATGTGGCGCCATGTTTTTCACCAGACAAAATCGCGCATCTACGATACGGATAGCCTTCCAGTCACTCTTCATATATTAATTTCGCTGGGAAGTCAATGAAAAGAATGGAAGTACGAAAAGAACGGAAAAAGTCAGCCGCGGAAAATGGACGTGTTGTGATGAGCAGCCGTTATAATGCCGGGGAATGGTCTAGGGCTTGCAGGATCATATCGCGCCGGCGATGTATTTTCTCGAGTGGGAGGAAAAGGTCCACTCCGTTTTCAGTTCCATGACGGGGTGCAACCGGGGAAATGGTGACGAATCACGCAATCGAATTTCTGATCTGGCTGCTCATTGCAGCCTCGATCATTGCCGTGGTCGCAGCACGGCTCAATATCCCATACACGGTGGCGCTCGTGCTGGGTGGATTGTTAATCGGCTCGTTACACCGCCTCCCGGTGGTCCAGAGTTTTACGCAGGGCAATCGGCCCAATTGGCTCACGCCTGACATCGTTCTCATCTTGTTCCTGCCTCCTCTCCTGTTCGAGGCCAGCATTAACCTTCCATTCCGGTACTTGCGCCGGAACCTCTTCCCCATTCTCCTTTTGGCGAACGTGGGAGTATTGGCGGCGGCGGTCATCACCGGCTTTGCCATCCATTGGGCGTTTGGGCTGCCGGTCATTATCGCGCTGGTGTTTGGGGCGATTATTTCCGCCACGGACCCCGTCTCCGTCGTTTCGATCTTCAAGGAATTGGGCGTGCCGAAGCGCCTTTCCATGATCCTGGAAGGAGAAAGCCTCTTTAACGATGGTACGGCGGTGGTGTTGTTTGGGATTCTGCTGGCGGCAGCGTATTCCGGCAACCCGGGCGTTGCCAAAGGTATCGGACTGTTTTTTGCCGTGGTCGTGGGAGCCGCGGCCTTGGGCGCTTTCATGGGATACCTTTTCACCAAGATCACTCAGCGGATCGATGAGCCAACGATCGAAATCACGCTGACCACCATCCTGGCGTACAGCTCCTATCTGATTGCCCAATCCCTTCATCTGTCGGGCGTCATCGCCACGGTGGCGGCGGGAATCGTGATCGGGAACTGGGGCGCGAAGATCGGCATGAGCGTTCGCACGCGCGCCGCCGTCTGGGCGTTCTGGGAATACGCCGCGTTCGTGATTAATTCTCTGTTGTTTTTGCTCATCGGCATGCAAGTGCGCGTCGCGGATTTGCTCCATGCCTGGCACGCCACGCTCATTGCTATCGGCGCGGCGCTACTCGGCCGGGCGCTTTCGGTTTACGGTCTCACGCCGGTCAGCAATCTCTTCACGATGAAAATCCCGGTGCGGTGGCAGCATTTGCTGGTGTGGGGTGGCCTCCGCGGCGCCATCGCGTTGGCCCTTGTCTTGAGCCTTCAGACCAACTTCCCGTATCGCTCCGACCTGTCCGTTTGGACGTTCGGCGTTGTCGCCTTTTCCATCCTTGTCCAAGGGTTCACCATCAAGCCGCTCATCAATGCGTTGGGCGTGACCGCAAGCACGGAGGGGAATGGCGGAGATTCTGGGTGCTGAAAAAGTGTTTGGAAGAGAGGGGGGTAAAACCCAATCCTGTCCAAATTGGCTGACTCGTCGGGCGCAAAGAGCGGCTACGCCGCTTGCTGTGCGGGACGCTTATGGCTTCCCGGGCAAAGGCGCATGTTTTGATATGCTCGTTGGGCGCGAAGGCTCAGCCTTCGCGCCCCTGGCCCGGCTTCACTTCCCATTACTCGACGGTCTCATAAGCCCCATCAAGGTTGCCCGATCGGCCGCCGTAAGCGACGTTCTCATTGAAGTAATCGCGGTGTTTGAAAGCAGCGTCAAGAACCGGTGGGCTCGGTTGACTATAAAACGATTCGAGCACCTTCAGGATATTCCCTTCCGAGGTGGCCCTGAACCACTCTCCGTGGGTGGGCTGGCCGGGGGTGTGGATGAAATTCTCAAACTCGCCGTAGCCCGTGATCGTGCCGTCGGCAAGGAATTTATCCATTTGGGCCGCATCAGCGGTTTCGTACTTCGCCATCTCACCCCACTGCGCCCTCGGCAATGTCCACACACTGACGTAGCTGTATGTGGGCGTCTGGCTCGGCTCGCTTTGCGCTCTCAGCGTCGTGCAGGCTACAAACGCGCCAGAGATCATCAAACACAACGCACATATCCGTCCTTTTTTCATAGGGGTTCCGCCTCCTTAGTGAGATTTCGGAAAGCGTGGTTAACCGCTCAGGTGCGGAGAAGCATGCCATCCCGCTTGGTTGATGTTTGGAATCCAGATTCAGGCGGAACGCTATTACCGTTGACCACGCATGTCAAGCGAAGTTGGGCTTAAAATTTGCCTTGACATTCCGGAGGGCGGGCGATACGTTCTTTCGATTAACCTTAACGGAATTGCTCTGGCGCGCTCCGGTGCCCCATAAATTGTCATGCCGTTTGCGTTGAACAGCAGCCATTTCCACATCGCCTGATTCGTCGGCCACGGACAGGAGGCGTTCGATGGGACAGATCTTACAAATGCACGTGTGCAAGAGAGGTGGAGGGATAATCCCGTGCAGGTGGGTGCGGTTCCTTAGAACGAACGGCCTTCCGTTGGCCCTCCTCGTTGCGTTTTTAACCGTTTCCGGCGCCGCCGTTGGGCAGTCATTCAGCTCGCTGCGCGGCGCAGTGACGGATTCGAGCGGCGGCGCAATTCCGGGAGCGCAGGTGAATTTAGTTCCTTACTCGCTCGGTGTTTGACTAAAGCACTTCAACAATTCTGGGCGTACGTTACGTGACGTTACATCGAACCCGGTATCGGCGTCATTCCCGCGAAAGCGGGAATCCAAAGCCTTGCACGGGTTGACATAGACCCCCGCTTTCGCGGGGGTGACAACGAAAGGCTGACCTAAGGTGGAATCCCCATAGGCAAATTTCAAATATTTTTGGCTAGCCCTTAATTCTACAGGGCTCAAGCGCACAACGTCCACCGATGGCCTGGGGGCATATGAGTTCGTACAGCTCCAACCCGGCACTTACAATTTGGAGGTTTCGAGCCCTGGGTTTGCAGTCGCCAAGCGGGGCAGCCTCGAACTTCTAGTCAACCTACCCGCCACGGTGAACATCATCTTTCAGGTTGCCACGGCGACGCAGACGGTCCAGGTTATGGCGAACGTCGCTCCTCTCATCAACACTGTGAATGCAAGCCAAGGGGAGGCATTTAACGAGACGCAGGTTTCCCAGCTTCCCATTGAGGCGCGAAACGTCGTGAGCCTTTTGAGCCTGCAGCCCGGCGTCACGCATCTTGGCGATAGAATCGACGCGAACAGCGATACGCGCAGCGGGGCGGTGAACGGCGTACGCAGCGACCAATCCAACGTCACGCTGGACGGCGTCGACGTGAACGATCAAAACAATGGCTACGCGTTCACCAGCGTGCTCCACGTCACCCCTGACTCTGTTCAGGAGTTTCGTGTGACCACGGGCAACGCGGGGGCCGACCAGGGGCACTCCGCCCGCGCGCAAGTGGCCCTGGTCACGAAGAGTGGAACAAACCGGATTTTGATGTGACTCACCAAATCAACTCGAACTGGATCTGGGTGGTGCCCTTTGGACGCGGAAGCCGCTTCGCCTCGCACACGAATTCTGTGGCGCAAGCCATTTTAGGCGGTTGGCAGCTTGCGGGCCTGGTTCGCTGGACGACGGGTTTCCCGATGATTGTGGATAACGGGTCGGATTGGCCCACCAACTGGAACATCGAAGGCTTTGGAACACAAATCAGCAGCGTACCTTCCAGCGCGCTCGGGGGCGGTCCAGGCCCGAACGTGTTCAAAAATCCCTCCGCCGTCTTCGCGGCGTTCCGGCAGGCGTATCCTGGTGAATCGGGCACGCGCAATCCGCTTCGAGGCGCCGGTTATTTTGGCCTTGACACGGGCCTCGATAAATACTTTTCGCTGGGAGGCGACCGGACGCTTGAATTCCGCTGGGAGACGTTTAATGCTACGAACAGCGTGCGCTTTGACGTGCTGACGGCGGGCAACCGTGTGGACGATTTCGCCTCCTTCGGTAAATACACGTCGATGCTGACGGACCCTCGCGTGATGCAGTTCGCGCTACGCCTGGAGTTTTGATCCCTCTCGCCCCAGGAGCGCAAAAGCCTGCCAGCGAATCGAACCCAGGCGCGCCGAACGGGACAATTTCGCGCCCTGCGGGCGCGACAGCGCCGGCGACGGCAAGCGTCCGATCACTACCATAGGGTCATGCTCTGTTGTCATTTGCACGATTGACGCAGCGCGTACAACTCTCGCGAACTGTTACGTGCAAAAGGGGTGGTCCCGGGCTTCCGCTTTATGGCGGACTTTTTCGTTACTCGAAGCGAGCAACACAAGCCGTCTTCAAAACGTACTTGCGGGCGGGTGGGACCTGAGTGGAATCTTGACGGAACAACCCGGCGCAGCCTTCAGGGTGAGGACGAGCAGATCCACACCCAACACCTGTACCGTTCAATAACCGGACGACATCGGCGTTGGCGTGTGCGTAACGGAAGGAGCGTTCGATGACAACGACCTTGACTCAGCCTTGGACAAACCCACTCCGCGAGTTGCTGAGGGCAGGCAAACCCACGGTCGGCATCACGATCACCACGAATAGCGTTGAAATGGCGGCCCAGGCGGCAAGTGTTGGTTTCGATTTCCTCTGGGTTGAGATGGAGCACTCACCCGTGTCGCTGGAGACGCTTCGCAACATCGTCCTGGCGACCCGGGGGTTGAAAGCAGTGCCCTTGGCGCGAGTCCCTGTCACAGAGTGTTGGGCGGCGAAGCGTGTGATGGATGCAGGCGTTATGGGAGTTATTTTCCCATTCGCCAGCACGCCGGAGATGGCTCGCTGCGCCGCTGAAGCGTGCAAGTACCCACCCTTGGGAAGGCGAGGTTCCGGTGCGGGCCTCGCAACTTTTCGCTGGCCACCCGCGGAGGATTATTACGATTTTTCCGACCGGAATATGCTGGTGATTGCGATGATTGAGGAGGCGGCAGGCATCGAATGCATCGACGAGATTGCGGCGACTCCGGGTGTGGATGTCCTGTTCATCGGCACGAGTGACCTTTCATTTTCGCTCGGGCTGCGCGGCCGGCAGAACGAGCCGAAGCTAAAGGATGCCATTGAGAAGGTGGTGCGCGCCGCTCGCGAAAACAAGAAGTTTCTCGGCCGCCCGGCTGCCAACGCCATGCAAATTCAGGAATACGTTGAACAAGGTTTCCTTTTTTTCCAATCGGCGACGGAATTGGGCCTTATGCGCAACGGAGCCTCACTGCTGCTCGAACCTCTCGGCAAGGCGGTCAAAGAAAACGAAGCGCAACCGCTGTACTAAATGGCCGCACGGCAAAATGCGCTCGATCGCTTGATTTGATGCAGAAGTTACCGTGGACCCGCAGCAAGAATATGGAGTGGGTTAGTCCGCGAGCGCATTGCCTGCGGCGTGAAGCACGCAAACCGCCGCTATTCGCCATGCTCATCTGCAGGGAAATGGTATCGACGAAATAATTTTCATGGATCGAGTGCCGCAATACCGCCGTTACGCCTGGTATGTGGTAGGCATGTTGTGGCTGATTTCCTTCTTTAACTACGCTGACCGTCAGGCCATCTTTTCTCTCTTCCCACTTCTTCAGAAGGAAATGCACCTGACTCCGGTGCAGCTTGGGCTGTTGGGGTCGTCGTTCGCCTGGGTCTACGGGATCTCGGCGCCGTTTGCGGGTAATGTCGTGGATCGAATCCGGCGCAAGACAGCGATTCTCGGCGGCCTGCTGGCCTGGAGCAGCATCGCAATGTTAACGTCGCTGGCGCACAGCTTCCTGCAGCTCTTCTCTTTTATGGCGATGGAGGGGCTTGGCGAGACGTTCTATTATCCTGCCTCCATGTCGATGATCAGTGATTACCACGGCCGTGCAACACGCTCGCGAGCCATGGGGACTCATCAGACG
>JBOGJT010000296.1:0-12917 GCA_050745065.1 Terriglobia bacterium | reverse complement strand
GCGTGGACTTGAGCCGCTCGCTCAAGGAAGCGGACGCGCGTACCGGCTCCGCAGGCCGCACCAAGCTGCAAAGCGTGCTGGCGGCGAGCGAGGTGAGTATTTCGCTCGTGGTGTTGATCGGCGCGGCTCTGGCACTCGAGAGCTTCGCTGGTCTCATGCGCGTGCGCCCTGGATTTGACCCGAACAATCTCCTCACCTTCAACGTTTCGCTGCCGCAGAAGAAATATGACAAGGGGGTGAACCGATCGGAGTTTTTTGATCAGGCGATCGCGCGCATCCAAGCTTTGCCGGCCGTCGAGCAGGCCGCGCTCACCAACGTTTTGCCGCTTGAAGGCGGAAGCGATATCTTGTTCAACATCGTGGGAGGCTCCGGATCGCAACCGCCCGGCGCGGCTCTCGACGCAGATTATCGCGTCGCCAGTCCCGGCTTTTTCCACACCATGCGTATCCCGCTCATGCGGGGCCGCGCATTCTCTGAATCGGATAACGCCAGTGGCGAGCCCGTTGTGGTCATCAATCAGACGATGGCGAAAATGTACTGGCGCAATCAGAATCCGATCGGCCAGCGCATCTGGATCGGCAAGCCCATGGGACCAGCCTGGACCGAGCCGAGCCCGCGTCAAGTCATCGGCATTGTCGGCAACATCCGCGATGCCAGCATGGCGAGCCCACCGGACCCCACGATGTACATTCCTTACGCGCAGATACTCGCGCCTTACGCGCAGATGTTCGCATCTCAAGTCTATTTTGTGGTTCGCACGCCGCAGACTCCGCTGGCGGTGGTTCCGGAGGTTCGCCGTGCAATCGGGGCGCTGGACGCACAGTTGCCCCTTGCTGAAATTGAGCCGATGACGGATGTGATTTCATCTTCACTGGCCGGCTGGCACTTCCGGGCAATTCTGCTGGCAGTGTTCGGCGGTTTGGCTCTGTTCATTGCTGCCATCGGAATCTACGGGGTGATCTCGTATACCGTGGCGCAGCGCACTCATGAGATCGGGATTCGCCTGGCGCTAGGCGCGCATAAGGCTGACGTCCTGCGGATGGTCATCGGCAACGGCATTAAGCTGGCGCTGATCGGCGTGGGCATTGGAGTGATCGCCGCATTCGCGCTGACGCGCTTCCTGTCGAGCCTGCTCTACGGCGTGAAGCCCACGAGCCCGCTGACATTCGTTGGAATATCGCTCATTTTGCTGGGTGTCGCGCTGCTCGCGTGTTACATTCCCGCGCGGCGGGCGACGAAGGTCGATCCGATGGTGGCGCTGAGGCATGAGTGAAGGCTGTAAACGGTCCGAATCTCCAAAGAAAATGGCAGGCGCATGGAGGGCAGAGCCGGGATGCCGCTCGGCCCGAACGTGTCCATTCTGTCACTCGCTTTTCGCCGCGCTTCGGGTTGGTCCTGGTCCGGGTTCGACTGCTCGCTGGTGGCGCAAACCTATTTCAGCCTTCCGATCTGCTCCCCGTCCGCCAGAATTGCGGGAACCGTATGGTCGAAGGCGCGCTTCTTCGACTCGCGGTATTCATCCCGAAAGAGTACGCCTTGAGGCTTGGTCTGACCGGCAAACTGCCAGTGAGTTGAGATTTTGGCCGTACCCGGAGGCGACGAGGCAGCCCGGCAAGACAAAGAAATCCAAGGCGCCCGTTAACGGCACGGTTAAAACCGCGCCCCCCTGACTGTCGAACCGGACTTCCTGAATAATCCGCGCTAGGGACAGCTACTGGTAGAGGATATAGATCGGCTGCGGCGAGAGAGCCATCACTTGCGCCGGTGTCATGAGGCGGCCGCCGAATTTCACGTCGTTTATGTAGAACAGCTTAAATCCGGTGAACTGCACGGGCTGGCTCGCAACGAAATCGCGATACGTGGCGATTTTCAGGGCAGGTGATCCAAACCCGTCCATATCTATCACGATCTCCACCTGGCGCAGCGGCTTAATGGCGCGGGAGTCCGTGACCATGTCCTGGGTGAAGCGGTGGACAACGAGGATCTTCGGAGGCAGATGGTTTTCCTCTACGATTTTTGCCAGAAGCTGTGCGGCAAAATTGATGTCTGCGGCGCTCATGGTGCCTTTCCAGGCGCCGGGTCGCTTGCCTCGGGTCAAGGCGAACTCCGGATCGAGGGCAAGCTCGACGTTCGGCCGGCTTAGGTACGGTTCGAGACGCGGCACCTCAATCTGCACTGTGCTCCAGCCTGGCTGGACATCGAGGAACAGCAGACCATGGATCTGGTCCGCCATCCTGATCGCCTTTTGGATCTGGCTCGGGGGCATTCGCATCCGGTACATCCCGTCCCGGCCCGGTACATGCTGTGCGGCAACGGCGATGTAATCGAGCGCCGGCACCACCGGCGTCGACGGATCAGCCTTCGCCCATGCAGCCACCGCCGATTTGAGGGTGGCGAGCACCTTATCCGGAGGATATTCACCCAAAATCCCCATGCGCGGCGAATAGAAGTTGCCATAGTATGCGACAATTCGGCGGAAGGGCAGCAGCGCGCCCGCGTCAGGATAGACAGCATGCACAGGCCAGAGCGCCGCCGCGCATGGCTGCTCTACAGCCTTCTTCCTGGCAATCGTCGCAGTACGGTATGCTGCGGCTTGCTTTTTTGCGGACACTACCCGTACGGTAGTGATCGCAGTGGACGACGCGCAACCGCTCTGCGGCGGAAGGTTTGCGAGCGCAAGCATTTTTGCGTCATAGGCCGCCTTATTCACGGTGGCAGGCCGGAGAGGAGCGGTTACCACCGAACTGCCGACCGAGACAGCCATCGGGCGCGGTTGGCCGCGCCCAAGAGCGCCGATGCCGGTGACTGCGGCGGCGCAAAATACAACACCGAGCTTTCGTGCTTTCACACCTTAATTGTACTCGGTCTCATACAACCCCATCACGATGTAACGCAGCGCGGCGAAGCCGCAATCGAAAAACAGTCCCGTCGGGAACTCCATAACTTGGGTGGGCTGCACGTCTTTGCATCTTGTGCTCCGTGGTCTCCGTGACCTCCGTGGTGAAGATCTCTACCACCGAGCGCACAGAGATCACGGAGGGCGAGTGCGTAGAGGACGGAATTTGTTGCCACAATAACAAGAATTTACGATCTTGCAATGCAGAGGGTCTCCGTGCTGCCAGCGCGCAATCAGCGTAAATGGGAAGGTGTCCCGTTAATCGTTGGAGGTGAGCGGCGATTCGGTTCATCTTACGCCAGCTCTCCCTGAGGCGCGCAGGTTTTTCGGCCCGAGGCCGCTTCGAGCATCTACAGATTCCGATAACCCATTATCTTGCGAAAATACGTTTTCGGTCATGAGCAGGGAGGCCGCGGCCCAGCGCAGCACCATCTTCTCAGGCGGCGCGGTGAAGAGCGGAATGCATTCGCTCATGCTTCACCGCCTTCGTCACCGCACTTGCCGGCTGGTTTCTCGGCAGGCGGATTTTGGGGGAGAATCGGGATTGCGCGGGGGTTGCGGATTCTGCCCGACTTGTACGGAATTTGCAGACGAGGTGATTGATTTCGCGGAGCGCCATGACCTAAAATGGGACTCATAATCCGTGGGTCCCAGGTTCGGATCCTGCTGGACCGACGCATGATCTAAGTCGTCCTTACCAAATCCGTCGGCAAAAAAAATTTGCGTCACAGTAATTCTGCTGCAACCTTTCGGGTTGCTCGTGCGTCTTAATCTTTAACCAACACTTATGACTACCTGGGGAGGTGGATAGCTTCCGGGCGACCGGACCATCCACCTCCTCCTTCCTTACCTTTTGCAGCACAGCGTTCTCGAATTACGCCCCAGTTCAGCGGTCCGCCGTTTTTTCGCGGCTGATGCGTCTCCAATGGCGGAATGCGAGCACTGCCACGACGGCGCCGAACGCCGCCAAGGCCACCACATCCAGGCGCGCAAGGAGGTGTACGAGCCTCCGCCAGCTATTTCCCACGAAAAAACCGATGGCACTGATACTGGCGGACCAGAGGACGGCCCCGGCGAAGTTATACGCGGAGAAGCTCCAAAAGTCCATGCGGAAGACGCCGGCAACGATGCCCAATAGTTCCCGGAATCCAGCGATGAATCGCGCGACCAGGATCGCCCATCCTGCATTCCGCAAAAAAATAGCCTGCGACCGGTCATAAACACGGTGAGAAATAAACAACCGTCTGCGATACGCATCGAGGAACGCCTTGCCACCCAGCCTGCCAATACCGTATCCCACCAGCGCCCCGATGGTGGCCCCGGCGACGGCCGCCGGAATTGCCCAGCCCAGGTGAATATCCCCCCTTCGGGCCAGAAAGCCGGCAAACAGGAGTACGGTCTCACCCGGGATAGGGATGCCTGCGCCTTCGATCAGCGTCGCCGCGAAGATGGTCCAATAGCCGTAGAGATGAAAGAAATGGGAAATCGAAAGAAAGAGATGATGCGCCACAGACGAGACGATCTCCAGGTGACCGGTGAGAAGCCGGAACGCGGCAGGATAAAGGGCGGCTTCGTGTTGTGCTGGTTAAGAAGCCGTCAAAAAGAAAGCATAGCGCATTAACGCCGATTTATCACTTATCTTCTTGCGTGTTAAACTGATAAGGCAATGCGAACGCCATTTTTAGAGCGGATCGGGGAGCGCGCACTTGTGGCAGACGGCGCAATGGGGACCATGCTTTATTCGAAAGGCATTCCTTTCAGCCGCTGCTTTGACGAGCTAAACCTGAGCGCTCCTCAGGTGGTTAAGGAGGTGCACCTCGCCTATCTAAAGGCGGGCGCCGAGGTACTTGAGACCAACACGTTCGGCGCTAGCCGGGCGCGGCTCGCACACCATCACCTCACCGGTAAAGTCAGGGAAATCAATTTATCTGGCGCCCGCCTCGCGCGCGAGATTGCGGGCGACGACTTTTACGTGGCGGGATCCGTGGGGCCCCTGGGGTTGCGGCTTGAGCCGCTCGGACCGACGTCCCTCGCCGAGGGCCGCGCCATGTTCCGCGAGCAGATCGAAGCGCTCATTGAAGGTGGCGTCGATTTGATTGTTCTCGAAACGATGATTGACATTCACGAAGCCCACCAGGCGCTGCTGGCCGCGCGCGACGCGGGAGCGATTCCGGTGGTCGCGCAGATGACCATCCAGGAGGACGGCAACTCGCCCGCGGGGACGGCGCCGGAAGATTTTGCCCGCCTGCTCGACGACTGGGGCGCCGACATCATCGGGATCAACTGCAGCGTGGGACCCGCCGGCGTGCTGGAGGCGCTCGAGCGCATGGTAAAGGCGACCGCGCGCCCGCTTTCGGCGCAACCCAACGCCGGCTTGCCGCGCACGGTGGAAGGACGCAGCCTTTACCTTTGCTCGCCGGATTATATGGCCGAGTATGCCAGCCGTTTCATTGACGCGGGCGCGCGGATGGTGGGGGGGTGCTGCGGAACCACGCCGGACCACATTCGCGCTATCAAGCGGGCCGTCCGCTCGCTCAGTCCGGGGCGGACCGCTGGAGGCGTGGAAGTGCCCGAAAGACCGGCTCCGGCCGAGCCGGTACCGGTGGACCAACGGTCGCCTCTCGCGCGGAAACTCGCGCGCAAGGAATTTCCACTGCTGGTGGAGGTGATTCCGCCGAAAGGTCCGGACGCGGCGCGTGAAATCGAGGGGGTGGAGTTTCTTCGGGGCCAGGGCGTCGATGCCGTTAACATCACCGACGGCGCGGGCGGCACGGCGCGCATGAGCGGGCAATCCCTGGCGTTGCTCGTGCAACAGCGGGTCGGGCTTGAAACGGTTTTGCACTTTAGCTGCCGGGGGCGCAACGTCCTGGCGATTCAATCCGATTTGCTCGGCGCTCACGCTCTGGGATTGGCGAACGTGGTGGCTACCACCGGCGCGACCAGCTTGGCGCAGGCGGACCCAAACGCCACGGTCGTGTTTGACGTGGATTCTATCGGTCTCGTCAACATTATCCAGAACCTGAATCGCGGGCTTGACGCGGGCGGCAACCCCATGGGCGCGCAAACCGCATTTCACATCGGGGTGCGAGTTAATCCTAGCGCGATTCATCTGGATGAGGAGGTACGCCGCTTCGAGTACAAGGTGGCGGCGGGGGCTAACTTCGCCATCGCGCAGCCCGTGTTTGAGGTGGAGCAGCTCCTCCGCTTCATCAAGCGCTTGGATGGAACGGGGGGCGCACGCATTCCTATTCTGGCGGGGATTTTTACTCTGACGAGTTATCGTAATGCAGAGTATCTGAACAATGAAGTGCCCGGTGTTTCCGTGCCTCAGCGCATCCTCGACCGCATGCGCAAGGCGGACACAGGCGATAAAGCTCGAGCCGAAGGTTTGAAGATCGCTCAGGAGTTGCTCCTGGACGTCAGAAGCGTGGCTGCGGGCGCGCAGATCGCCGCTCCCTTCGGCCGTTACGCGATGGCGGCGGAAGTGGCTGAGGCGCTTGGCCGGTCCGTGGCGCCCTCAGAATAAGGGCGATGCTCCCCGCGTTTGGAAATATACGGAAGGTTATCAGCCAGCGACGTTCGACCCTGTAGCGGCGGCCTCCGGCCGTCGTCATTTCGGCGCTCGGAGAGCGCCGCACAGTAAATGCACGCCGCTGGCTTTTGACGCCGCGTATAGCGGCAGGGGCGGCCGGGCCAGCGCGTCTTATTCAGCCGGCGCAGACGAACATGCCACAAACCCCCAAGGCCAGCAAGCCCGAGAGCTTCGAGAACAACCTCGATCGCCTTACGGTAATTGTCGAGCAAATGGAGAGTGTTGAAATCCCACTGGAAAAGGCACTACAGCTTTACGAAGAAGGGATGAAGCTCTCGACGGTGTGTGAAAAGCAGTTGGAAGAAGCGGAAGGCCGTGTGGAAATTCTCCGCAAACGAGCGGAAGGAAAGATAGTGACTGAGCCGTTCGCCGTTCAGGAGAAACAGGAAGAGTAAGTTGCGATTGTGGCGGCGCTCTCTGCGAAGCTGTGAAAAAATTCGAATCTGTCATGCTGAGCCCTTCGCCCGTCATTCTGAGCGCAGAGAAGAATCTCCGTATTTCGCTCAGGATAAACTCCGCGAAGCATCTGCTTTTAGTTGAAAATAAGAGGGCGGGATTCCTCGCTTTGCTCGGAATGACATCGCTGGCCGATTTCTTCACAGCTTCTGAGCGCTGCTAAAACACTTGGCATACAGATAGCGACGGCGGCGCACACATTGCAGCGCGCGACGGATCCGCCACTCATTGTAACGGACGGCCCCCCAATGATTGGACGCTTCGCCAGAATCACCGGGTTTCCATTGCTCCTACAGCCGTAGCCGGAGGCGGTTCTGATTTGAGCGCAACCACGACACTGACCATTCACCAATATCTTGATCTTGCGCGGGAGCGCGTGGATGAGGCATTGAACCGCGTACTCCCTCCGGCGGATGAGTTTCCACCCTCGATTCACGCCGCCATGCGCCATTCCGTCTTCGCGGGCGGAAAACGGCTGCGTCCGATTCTATGCTTCGAGGCGGGCCGGCTCTTCGGTGCTGAACCCGAGAGCCTGCTGAGGCGCGCATCCGCGCTCGAGCTGGTTCACACCTACTCGTTGATTCATGACGATTTGCCCGCGCTCGATAATGACGATTTGCGCCGGGGTAAGCCCTCCTGCCACAAGGCGTTTGGCGAGGCCACCGCGATCCTTGCCGGTGACGCCCTGCTGACGCTGGCGTTTGAAACGCTGGCGAGCGACGGGCCGCCGCCGGCGGAAATTTGCGTGCAGGTGATCCGCGAGCTGGCGCACGCCCTCGGTACGCGCGCCGGCATGGTCGGGGGGCAGGTGGTCGATCTCGAGGCCGAAGACGGAGAGGTGGACGCGGCGCGCCTCGAATACATCCACACCAGCAAGACAGGTTCGCTGATCCGCATGGCCGCGCGCAGCGGCGCGCTCTACGGCGGCGCCGGGCCTGACGGCGTCGAGCGCCTCACCGTGTATGGCGCGAAGGCTGGATTGGCGTTTCAAATTGCCGATGACCTACTCGACGAGGCGAGCTCCACCGAAGCGTTGGGCAAAACGGCCGGCAAGGACGCGCAGCAGCACAAGGCGACGTATCCCTCGTTTTACGGCGCGGAGGAATCCCGCCGTAAGGCGGCTGAGCTCGCCCGAGAGGCGTGCGAGGCGATTGCGCCCTACGGTGACGCGGGCGCGCGGCTGCGGGAGATTGCGCATTATTTGATCGAAAGGACTTCATAAATGGATTATCAATATCTGACCCGGATCAACTCTCCCGATGACTTGAAGAAACTTCCGCGCGAGGCTCTTCCCGTGGTGGCCGAGGAGTTGAGGGACTATCTGATTTCGGTGGTGTCGCAGGTGGGCGGCCATCTGGCGTCGAGCCTGGGGGCAGTTGAGCTGACGCTGGCTCTCCACTATACGTTTGAAGCTCCCAAGGACAAGATCGTGTGGGACGTAGGCCACCAGGCGTACGGACACAAGATTATCACCGGACGCCGCGACCGGTTCCCCACGCTTCGGCAGTACGGCGGCATATCCGGGTTCCCGGTGCGCAGCGAAAGCCCGTATGACACGTTCAACGTGGCGCACGCCTGCACCGCCATCTCCGGGGCTCTGGGCATGGCTGTGGCGCGCGATCTCAAGGGCGATGACTTCCACGTTATCGCCGTGGTGGGTGACGCGGGACTGACGGGCGGCGTTGCGCTGGAGGGTATCAACAATCTGGGTACCCTCAAGAAAAAAGTTCTGGTGATCCTGAACGACAATGAGATGTCCATTTCACCCAACGTGGGCGCCATCGCCGGCTACCTCAACCGCATCGTGCACGGACAGCCCTACCACCGGCTCACACAGGAAGCGGAGAAGATGATTGTCTCCGTTCCGCGGATCGGACCGCACCTCCTGAAGCTTTCGCGCAGCCTGCTCGATTCCGCCAAAACCCTGCTCATTCCCGGCCTGGTGTTCGAAGAGCTTGGTTTTAACTACCACGGTCCGGTCAACGGACATAGTCTTGATGATCTGTTGCAGGCGCTTGCCAAGGCCAAGAACACCCCTGGACCGACTCTGCTTCACGTGGTGACGCAGAAAGGCAAGGGTTATCCCCAGGCCGAGAAGCTGCCCGTTAAATATCACGGTGTGACACAATTCGATATCTCCACCGGCGCTTTTCGCAAGGCTCCGGCCAAGGCGCCCAGCTATACGGCGGTTTTTGGCAAGGCGTTGTGCGAGCTGGCGGAAAAGGACCACCGCATTGTTGCCATTACCGCGGCGATGTGCGAGGGGACAGGGCTGGATGAGTTTTCTAAAAAATATCCCCGCCGGTTCTTTGACGTGGGCATCGCCGAGCAGCACGCCGTGAACTTTGCCGCAGGCCTGGCGTGCGAAGGCATGAGACCCGTGGCGGCGATTTACTCCACCTTCCTGCAGCGGGCCTATGACCAGCTTTATCACGACGTGTGCCTGATGCGCCTTCCGGTGACGTTCGCGCTCGACCGCGCGGGCATTGTAGGCGCCGACGGGCCAACCCACCATGGTCTTTACGATCTGGTGTATCTCTCGGCCCTTCCTGGAATGACGGTGATGGCGCCGAAGGACGAGAACGAGCTGCGCAATATGCTCGCGACCGCGGTGACGATGGACGGCCCCGCCGCCGTGCGCTATCCGCGCGGTAACGGCGTCGGCGCGGCGCTCGATCCCGAGTTTAAGCGGCTTGAAACTGGCAAGGCGGAGATCCTGCGTGATGGCGGCGACATTGCCATCCTGGCGCTCGGCAGCATGGTCTATCCTTGCCTAGAGGCTGCCGCCCGGCTGGACGCAATCGGGCTCCACTCCACGGTCATTAACGCGCGCTTCATGAAGCCGCTTGACCAGGAGCTTATTTCAGCGCTGGCTGCCGAAAAGCACCTCCTCGTCACCGCCGAAGAGGGAACGGAATCGGGAGGGTTCGGCGCGAATGTCGCCGCCATGCTGCACGACCGCCGCATCCCGGCGAGGATTCTGCGCATCGCCGTGCCCGACCGCATTATTCCCCATGGCGCGCCCAACTTGTTGCATGCCAAATACGGCCTCGACGTTGACGGCATCGTCGATCGGATTAAAAATTACGCAGAAGATTTCCCATCGTCGTTGCACGTTCGCGTCGCCCGGACGTCGTCGTAGCCATGCTCTGTAGCGGGGGCGTCCCTGCCGCCGAGCGGAACAAATCAATCGGCGGCAGGGACGCCCCCGCTACAGCAGAGCCAGGGCCCACTTGGGTTGCTCGATGCAGAAATCCCCCCCGGCAAAAATCCGTCTCGACCGGCTCCTGGTCGATCGCGGCGTGGCCCCGTCGCGCCAAAGGGCGCAGGCGCTGATCCTGGCGGGCCAAGTGCTGGCAGGCGGCCAAAAGGTTGAGAAGTGCGGCGCGCCGGTTAGCCTGGACACTACGGTGAGGATTGTCGGCGAGCCCCGCAAGTACGTGAGCCGTGCTGGCGTAAAGCTCGAAGGCGCGCTTGATCGCTTCGGCGTGGATCCGCACGGCAAAATTTGCCTCGACGTGGGCGCCTCCACCGGCGGCTTCACGGATTGCTTGCTGGATCGCGGCGCCGCGAAGGTGTTTGCAGTGGATGCCGGCACGAATCAACTGGATTGGAAAATCCGCCAGGACCCTCGTGTTGTTGTGATGGAGAAGACCAACGCCCGCTATTTGCGCGTTGGCCAGTTGGGCGAGCGCGTGGCATTGACGACGGTGGACGTGTCATTCATTTCTGCAACACTTATCGTGCGGGCGATGCCGCAGTTGCTGCATCCAGGCGCGGAGGCGCTCATCCTGGTGAAGCCCCAATTCGAGGTGGGGCGCGAGGGCGTGGGCAAGGGCGGCATTGTGCGCGATCCGGAGCTGCACCGCCAGGCGGTGGAAAAGGTGATCCTCTGCCTGCAGCAGGCCGGATTTCAAGTCTCCGGCTCCTGCGAGAGCTCTCTGCCCGGGGTGGAGGGTAATCGGGAGTTTTTTGTCCACGCGCGGTGGGATGCCTAGCCTGAACCTTGCCTCGTGGCGGCGGCTTGAAGAGGAGGCTACGGTTTCAACGCTGCCGCAGTGCGGCCATTTCAGATATAATGCCGAGTGCGAAGCAGGCTTCGTTCGGAGTATGGATGCCCACGATCCGCCAAGCCCCATCACCGGAGCAGCAGGTTCTCGACGCCAACGCGGCGTTCTACAGCGCGCTTGAATCGCTAAACCTCGCAAAGATGAAGGCCGTTTGGCTGCACGAAGACTGGGTGCAATGCCTGCACCCCGGCTGGTCTCTGATTTGTGGCTGGGAAGCGATCGAAGAGAGTTTTGCCAGCATCTTCCGCTCGGCCACGCAGTTAAGCGCCACCGTCAGCCGTTCGCTGGCGCGCGTGCTCGGAGAGGCCGCCTGGGTTTCTTCGATTGAGCAGGTCACGATGACCATGGATGGCGATTTTGCCACGGCGCGCGTTGAGACCACCCACATATTCGCGCGGCGCGGCGGACAGTGGAAAATGGTGCATCGCCACACCACTCCCGTGCCCGGCCCAGGGCTTGCCGAGACCAGTCAGAGCGTCCACTGATTTAGTGGACGCGCGAGCGGTGTCGAGCGCCGCCCGCAAAGCATGGAAATTTCAGCTACCGTCATTCCCGCGAAGGCGGGATTCCATATGGACCCTCCGCCTTCGCGGGGGGTGAGGCCGGCAGCTTTTCACGGCAGAAGGGCGGTCAAAATGAGGCTTTTAATATCCAGCTGAGCACCTTACCTTCCGGAGGCATCCTGTGCGAATCATACCCACTCCGTTCCATATTCTCTTTTCTGTATTTCTCACGGCAATATTCGCCGCCGGCGCGTTCGCGCAGAATAGCCCTAATCCTCTTCTCAGCGAGTTGAAGAGTTCCGACGTCAAAATTCGGGCCAAAGCGGTCCAGGTGATGGGGAACTCGGGTGATACGTCCACCGTGCCAGCGCTGACGGGCGCCCTCACTGACCCGAGCAGCAAGGTGCGCAAGGAGGTGATCGTCGCGCTGGCCAAGCTGCACACGAATGCGTGCCTCGACGGGTTAGTCACGGCTACTCGCGATTCCGATCCTGACGTCCGCGCGGTCGCGGTTCATGCAATCGTGGGGTGGTATACGGGGAACATCCCGTCGCTCGGATTCCGCGGCGTGGTGAAGAAAAGCTACAACGGCGCGAAGGGCTGGTTCCAGACGAACACCACGCGGGTGAATCCGGGCACGCACCTTGACCCGCGCGCCGTTTCGGCGCTTGTTGCCGCCATGAACGACACGCGGTCGATTCAGGCCGCGCGCGACGCCGCCCTGGGTCTTGGTATTCTGACGGCGCGTTCGGCCGTGCCTGACTTGGTCAAGGCCGCGCACTCGACGGACGCGGACCTGGCCTCCAACGCGCTCGACTCTTTGGGAAAGATAAAGGACGTTTCCGCAGGCCCCCAGCTTGTGGACTTGCTCGATTCCCCGAGCAATGAAGTGAGGCAGTCTGCCTGCATCACCGTGGGCATTTTGCGAACCAAGTCCGCGGTCCCGAAACTCCAGCAAATCTACCACACGGATGCGAACACCGGTATACGCAAGGCCGCCCTCGACGGCCTCGCGTTTATTGGTGATCCGGCCTCCGACAGCGTGTTTATTCAAGCCCTATCGAGCAAGGATTCCGATGAACGCACCTATGCTGCGGAGGGACTCGCGCGGGCGCGCGATGTGCAGGCTGCCCCCGACCTAGCAAGGCGCATGGCCATCGAAAAGAACGCCGGCGTAAGGTTGGCGATTCTGTTTGCCGAGGTTTCCATCGGCCAGACGCAGCACCTGAGAGACTTGGTGGATACGCTCACTTCGCGGACGCGCGGCGACGTGGCGCAAAGCTATTTGATCGAGCTGACGCGGCAGAAAAATTTACTGGCAGCGATCTATCCGTTTCTCAATGACAGTAATTCCACTATACGCCGCCGCGTCTGCGTGGTGCTGATGTATTCGGGCGAT
>JBOGJT010000295.1:0-14739 GCA_050745065.1 Terriglobia bacterium | reverse complement strand
GAAGAATCGGCCCCAAGCCGCCAGAAACCGCCGGGCTTCAGTTCGCCGAGCATTTGAGTGATCGTGCGTCCGTGCAGTGAGGGGCGCCCGTAATTGATGGAAACCGTTTGGCCGTTAAACTCGGCCTTGGCGGTTGCGCGGCCATTTGCCCCCAGCGCAACGCCGGCGGCGGCAAGGCTGAGCGCCGCGCAGAACAATACGATTGAAAAGCGTTTCATCATTTTTCTTTCCTCTCATATGACACGGTTAGGTTCGACAGCGGCTGTAGCGGCGGGGACGCCGCCGCTACAAAGTGGCATTATACCTCTCAATGAATTGCCTGCTCAAGCTGCTTGGCGGCGGATTGGATGAGCTCGGCCTCCTGATCGAGCACCTCGCTCACAGCGCGGATTTGCACATCCGCCTCTTTCCATTTCTTTTGGATTAACTCCTCCTGAATGGCCGGAAGCGTCTGGGCGCCGTATCCGGTGTAAAGACCGGGCGCGTAAAGCTCATTCTTGTACCATGGCCGCTCAGGCAGGCCCGCGGCGGAAGTCAAGCTGCGCTCGCTCGCAAAGAGAGTTTGATTCACAGGCTCCAATGTCGCGCTTGCAAGCGCTGCGCCGCCGTTCACCTCAACCTTGGCGCGCGCTTCGTGATAAGCCCTGGCGCTGCGTTCGAGCTTTGCGACGGCGTTGTCGAGGGGGGCGAAATTGAGGAACGGCGGCGGAGCTTCGACCGGCGGAGGAACTTCGCGCTGCCGCGGATCTTGGGTGGCCTTAAAAACGCCGTCTGAAATTTCCATGTCGCGCACGCGCATCTCATCTCTCTGACGAGCGACGTAATCCTTCTCCTGTTTCACGTACTCCCCGACCGCGGCTGCGAGGTCCTCAAAATCGAACGGGAGCAGGTCCGCGCTGGCCAAGCGCATCACCGCCGTCCCGGCGGTTTGGGCAAGCGCCTTGCCATAAACGAATCCCGGATCGCCAAAGTGCGAATACCAATAGAAATCATCGTAGATCGAGTGATAAATTCCGCCGCCTGATTCGCCCGAGTAGGTCAGATCGAGCGAGCTGATGCCGGCGTGGTCAATGAAGGCGGAATAATCCGATCCCGACCCCAACACGCCGATCTTCAACTCGCGTCCCTTGCGCAGCGCCTTCCGGTCTGCGTCTGACCGCGCGTCGAGGATGCGCTTAAGGCGGAGCCGTTTTTCCACTGTGAGACCGGTCTCAGGGTCTTTCACACTTCGCGCAACGCCATCGACGAACTTCTGCAGCGAGGGCGAACCGGCGGCGGTGAAATATCCGCGTTCGTTCATATCCGAGTTGATATAAACCGCTGCGTGCTGGCGAAGCTCATCCATATGTTCTTCCACCCATTCGGTGGAGCCAAGCAGCGCCGGTTCTTCTCCATCCCAGGCGCAATAAATGATCGTGCGCTTGGGCTTCCAACCTTCCTTCAACAGATCTCCCATTGCCCGCGCCTCCTCAAGCTCGGGCGTGAGGCCGGAGATGGGGTCTTCGGAGCCATTCACCCAGGCGTCGTGGTGATTGCCGCGAATGATCCATTCGTTGGGGAAAACCGCGCCTGGTATTTTGGCGATGACGTCGTGGATGGGCCGAACCTTCCAATCGGAGACGAGCTTCAGGTGCACCTTCGCCGGGCCGGGGCCGACGTGATAAGTAATGGGCAGGGCGCCTCGCCAGTTGTCCGGCGCGACGGGGCCGCCAAGCGCCGCGAGAAGCGGCTTCGCGTCGCCGTAGGAGATGGGGAGCACGGGAATTTTAGTGAGCGTCTTTACGTCTTTCAATGGTAGCCGCTTGGCGTCCTTCGTTGCGCCGATTCCAGGCGTCAGCGGGTCGCCGGGATAGATGATCATGTCCATCACGCTGCCTCGCTGCACGCCTTCGCGCGGGCGCCACGGGCCGCGAGGAAACACGTCGCCTTGCCAGTAGCCGTCATCGCGCGGGTCGGAATAAATGAGGCATCCCACGGCGCCGTGCTCCGCCGCGAGCTTGGGCTTAAGGCCGCGCCAGCCGTCCCCATAGCGCGCGATTACGATGTCACCCTTCACGGAGATTCCCAGCCGCTCAAGCCGCTCATAATCGGCCTTCATGCCGTAGTTCACGTAAACCAACGGAGCGGTGACGTCCCCGTCGGCCGAATACATGTTGTACGTAGGGAGTTGCTGGTTTTGTTGTTTCGACGTTGGGTCAACAGAGATGGGAGGCTCATCCAGCGTGGCCTTAAATGTTTTGGGCGAGACAAGCTCGACCAGGCGTTGCTTGGGCCACGGCAGAAGCACGTAGAATGTCTCAATATGCGCGTCCCATCCCCATTGCTTGAACTTCGCCAGAATCCACTCCGCATTTTGCTCATCGCGCGCCGTGCCTGCATTATGCGGATATGCGGAAAGATACTTGTTGTAACCGCGGATGTTCCCGGCGCTGGGGATAGCCCGGAATTTGGCCTCCCACTGTTGCTCCGAGTGCGAATCCGCCGGCGAATAGCCGGGCAGAGGCACGGGCGCCTGCGCCCAGACTGGCTGCAGAACGAACGCCACCCCCAACAGCGCGATGAGTGTACGAAAACGCATAAGATGCCCCCGGTCTGATTGATTGATTGGATCATTGAATCAATGAATCAATGATTCAATGACGCGATGATTTAGTGATTCAATCCCTACAGGTTGTGCATGAAAAATTCGAAAACTCGGTGGTTCAGGTAGTCAATGGCCGCCGGATCCGTGAAGCCGTGCTTCTGCCCTGGCTGCAAGTAAAGTTGATACGGGACTCCGGCCTTGACCAGGGCTTCTACAAAATTGATCGTGTTCTGCAGGTGCACGTTGTCATCGGCGACACCGTGAATCAGCAGCAGCTTGGCGCGCAGGTTTGCGGCCGCCACCACGTCCGACGAATCCTTGTAGCCTTCGGGATTTTCCTCGGGCGTTCTCATATAGCGCTCCGTATAAATCGTGTCATAGTAATGCCAATCGGTGACCGGCGCTCCGGCGATTCCACACTTGAACACGTCCGAAGCGTGCGTCAGCGCGTAGAGCGTGAAGTAGCCGCCGTAAGACCAGCCCCAGATGCCCAGCCGCGAGGCATCAACGTAAGGCAGCGATTTAAGGTATTGAATGCCGAGCAATTGGTCCGCCAGCTCGTGCTTGCCCATGTCTTTGAAAATTACCGTCTCGAACGCGTGGCCGCGGCCCGCCGAACCGTGGTTATCCATCGACCAGATCAGATAGCCGTGATCCGCGAGCAACCGGTCCATCCAACTGGTGGTGCCCCACTGGTTCCGCATGATCTGGAACCCTGGACCCCCGTACACATAGACAACCACCGGATATTTTTTGTGAGGATCGAAATCCGGAGGCTTTACCAAGCGCCCGTAAAGAGCTGAGCCGTCTGCGGCCTTAAGCGTCACAAATTGGGTCGTTCCCAAGGCGTACTCGGAAAGGTGGTTCGCAGGCTGATCGATTGTCGCAACGCGGGTCCCGTCGGACTTTAGCAGACGGATGACGGGAGGCGTATCGATCGAAGAAAAACGGTCAAGGAGGTAACGGCCGCCGGGCGATAACGTAAGGGCGTGCGTGCCGCGTTCGGTGGTCAAGCGTTGGAAAGACGTCCCGTCGAGCCGCTCGCGATAGATTTGGCGCTCGCGCGGGTCGGGATCCGTCGACTCGAAATAGACCCAGCCGCCGGCCTGGTCCACCTGGTATGACGGAACATTCTGAAAGATGGGATGATCGATCAGCCAGTCGCCCTGAGTGAGCTTCCTTACCAGCGTCCCGGCGCGCGTGTAAAGATAAAGATGGTTCCAGCCATCGCGCTCCGAAAGCCAGAGGAAGTCGTTGCCGCCGTCAACGAACTGCGGCGGCTCCACGTTGTTGATCCAGTAAGGATCGGTTTCGACGACGGGTTGCTCGTCGCTCTTCCGGCTCCACAGGTGAATCACCTGCCGCGTCTGGTCGCGATTCATCGTAAGAAAGCAGACGGCGCTTGAGTCGGGCGTCCAATCAAAAGCGGGGACAATATATTCGGCGCCGTGGCTAAGGTGATAGACGCGGCTTCGTCCGCGGCCATTCGCGTTGACCACGTGCATGGCGGCGATAGGATTCGGGTCGCCCGGCTGCGGGAAGCGTTGATCGAAAATGCTGGCGTGGTATTTCAGGAAGCGGGTGAGCGGGTATTGCGGAACCGGTGCGTCGTTGAGCTGTAGGTAGGCGATTTGCTTGCCGTCCGGCGACCATTCGTAGGCGCGCTGCGTCTCCCGATACGCCAGCTCTTCACCGTAAACCCAGTCGAGCTTGCCATTGAGGATCGTGGCGCTTCCGTCAGTTGTAAGCTGGCGGCTGCGGCCGCTCTCCACGTCGAGGACGTAAAGGTTATTATTCTGGACGAAACCGATCTTGTCGCCTTGTGGGGAAAAAGCCGGATCCTCCATGCCCTGTCCGTGGGTGAGGCGGCGCAGCTTGCCCGTCTTCACGTCCAAGAGCCACAGATCGCCGCCGCCTTGCAGCAACAGGCGGCTGCCGTCCGGAGACCATTGATAGCTATTGAGGCGAACGTCTGGGCCGCCTTGCTCGTGGCGCAGCAGGATCCGTTTCGAGCCCGCCGAAACATCGTAGAGCCAGATGGCCGAAGCGCCGCTGCCAGGATCCGCGTCGATAAAGCTGAATTCGTCCGCATGCGGCCGCCAGACCACATCACTGGGACCCGCAGGAACGATGCGCTCCGGGTGGCTGATCAGATTGACCGTGAGCGGCTGCCGGGTGGACTGAGCCGCGGCATGGACGCCGGCGAACGCCGCAGCGATGAACGCGGAAGCGAGCAGACGTGTGACGGCCTTTCTTGCAACAATCCTCATGAAACGCCCCCGTGCGCACGCTGCGCTTAAACGCAGCAAAGATGCCAACCATAACAGAACTTGGCGCAAAGTCCAAGGCGGAAAGCAGGACCCGTCTAGATTTGGACCACGGGGGAGCTTTCCGGAGGCGATCGCAGATTCCGGATTCCCAGTTCCGAATCTGGAATCTCAAGTTCGAGATGCAGAATTTGAAATCGCGGCGCCGAAATCTGAATGCCGGAATCGGGTTCTCTGACGTCCGCGTCCCGAATCTCTCGCGCGGGCTGCTCATGCGGGGAGGGAAATGCGAAAGGTGGTGCCGTGATTAATCTCGCTGAGGAAATGGATCGACCCTTCGTGAAGCTGAATAATGCGATAGGCCATGGCGAGTCCGATCCCGGAGCCGCCGGGCTTGGTGGTGTAGTAGAGGGAAAAGATCTTCTTCCGCGCCTCTTCGGGAATACCGGTTCCCTGGTCGGCGATATCGAGGTTCACGCTTCCCGATTCGGCATGAGCTCTCACGCGCAACTCGCCGCCTTCGGGCATGGCCTGGCATCCGTTGAGCACAAGGTTCAGCAGGGCTTGTTTCATGAGGTCGCGATCTGCATGAAGCGTAGGGACGGCGCCGTTGCGCTCAAGAATAAGCTGGACATTATTCTTGCGGGCCTGGGGCGAGGCCAGCGTAAACACTTCGTTAACGAGGTCGGAGAGCCGAATTTCACTGCGATGCATCTCGACGGGGCGGGTAAAGTCAAGAAAAGTCTTTACGACGCGGTCCAGGCGGCGAATCTCCTCGGAGAGGACGTTCAATTGCGGCTTCACTTCCGCGTGATCCCCCGCCAGTTTTGACTTGAGGATCTCCACCTGCAGGATCATAGCGTTCAGCGGATTCTTCACCTCGTGCGCGACGCCGGAGGTAATCCGCCCCAGCGCGGCGAGCTTGGTGGCGACGCCGATTTGGTCCTGCAACTGGGCGCGCGTACCTGCGTCGCGCAGCGTCACAAGGCTCGCCACCGGACGGCCTCTCTCGCTGACAAAATGGGAGCTCACCGCCACGCGAGGTGTCTCGTCGTTGTCCGGGCGCTCCACCTGCAGCCCCGCGAGAGATCGCCTTTCGCCGAACGCCTCGAGAAGTACACGATTCAGCGGGCCGCCGCCGCCGAATATTTCCGGGGCGGTCTTGTGGACCAGCTCATCGGAGGGGCGCCCCAGGAAGCGCGAAACCGACGCCGTAGCCAGCACGAGCCGGTCCTCATGATCGAAAAGCATCAGGCCGTCCACGAGGTTAGCGAACAACTGGTCCAGGTTCTCCCGCAGCGCCAGATAAGCCGCCTTCTCGCCGCGCATGTGCTCGCCCAGCACGTTGAGCTTGCCCGAAAGCACGCCCCACTCGTCTTCGCGCTTGATGCGCACCGGCCCGGTGAATTCGCCGCGCGCGAGCCGGTCAACGCTTTGTGAGATGGTCTCGAGCGGGCGAAGCAGCCGGAACGAGAGCAGCCCGGCGATGAGTGTGGCCAGAATGATAACCGCCAGGGCCATCTCCAGCGCGGCGGTCAGGTGCGGTGTGATCTGGGCGGCGAGAAACACGGTGGAAACGCCAATCCGCACGCTGCAGAAAGGCTCATTATTCATCTCGAGCGGCAGCACGTCCTGATAGACTTGCGGCGGGCCGTAGATCAGGCGCAGTTGATCAATCAAGCCGGCGTGAAGGAGAAGCGAAAGGTTTGCGGCGGAGGCTAGGGTCTGGCCAATGAGGCTTGGGTCGTTATGCGCCAGCACGACGCCGTCCGTGCTGGTAAGGGCTACGTAGTCGATGGTGGGTGAATAGCTGACGGCCGACTGCATGAGCGAGAGCAAACCGGCGTCCTGGCTGAGGCGGACTCTCAGAAACGCCCGCACCTCCACCATATTCTTGGGATCGACATAGGGCGGGATGCGCGTAGCCGCCACGACTGCGCGCGCGCGCGTATACGTCTCGTCACGAATGTAGTCGCTGATCTGCTGAACGTTTCGCAGCGTCTGGCGGACAAAGCTGAGCAGGTAAATCGTCGAGACGCCCAGCACCAGAACCAGAACCACAACGGAGATGAGCGCCGTGAGCTTAACTTTGAGACGCACTCTCGTATTCCTTCAACTTGTTGTGCAAAGTTTTCAGGCTGATGCCGAGAATTTCAGCCGCGCGCGTCTTGTTATTGCTGGTGTAGGCGAGCGTTTCACGGATCAGCAGGCGCTCAGCATCAGCAACGGTCAGGCCCGCGCGCAGCGCCAAGTCGCCGTCTGGCGCCGCCGGCGCCGTACGGCCGAATTCCGGCGATAAGTCCGCTTTGCGAAGCACCTCGCCCTGGCATACCACAACCGCCCGTTCAATTGTGTTGCGCAACTCACGCACGTTGCCCGGCCAATTGTAATGGCGAAGCTTTTCGAGCACGGGCGAATCCACAATCCTCACCGACTTATGGTGCTTGCGATTCAAGTCTTCGAGGAGTATCTCGATGAGGCTTTCGAGGTCTTCCAGGTGGTCCCGCAGAGGGGGCATCACAATATGAACCACGTTCAGACGAAAATAGAGGTCACTTCGCAATTTCCCTGAAGCAACGGCGTCTTCCGGTACCTTGTTGGTGGCCGCGAGGACGCGCACGTCGGTGAGCAGCTCGGCTTTGCTGCCCAGGCGCCGTACCTTCGAGTCCTCGAGGACGCGCAGGAGCTTCGCCTGCGTGCCGATGGGCATTTCGCCGATCTCGTCGAGCAGGAGCGTGCCGCCGTCCGCCAGCTCGAAGCAGCCGGCGCGCCGGTCCATGGCGCCGGTGAAGGCGCCGCGCTCGTGGCCAAAAATCTCGCTTTCCATTAAGCTTTCGGGAATCGCCGCGCAATTGACCGCGACGAACGGCGCCAGACGGCGCGGGCTCAAGTCATGGATGGTGCGTGCGGCCAACTCTTTCCCGGTGCCGCTTTCGCCGGTGATCAGAACGGAAGCGCTGGACGGCGCCACCTGCGCGACGAGAGACATCACCTCCTGCATCTTCTTTGAGCGGCCTACCAGGCTTCCCAGGATACCCGCGTCGCGCAGGCGCCGGTGGGCGATTTCGAGCGCCCGCCCGTTCATCTGCCTCTCCAGGCAGTTGCGCAGCTCTACCTGTAGCTTTTTCACGTCGAGCGGCTTTTCCAGAAAATCGAACGCGCCGAGCTTTGTGGCCTCAACTGCCTCCTCGATCGTTCCCTGCCCCGAAAGCATGATGAAACTCGGGCTAGGTTGCGAGTGGCGGAGCTCGCGGAGCAGATCCATGCCGTCCATGTCCGGCATGCGAAGGTCACAAATGACCACAACGGGATCGAAAACGGGGATTTTTTCCAGCGCCTCGCGGCCCTCCGAGGCGGTTTGCGTTTCGTAGCCCCAGCCTTGCAGAAGCGTGGCGAGGCCTTCCCTCTCGTGGGTCTCGTCATCAACTACGAGCACTCTGGCATCTTTGTTAACTTTCATTCTGTAACCGCCTTGATTGCCTTGACGGAAAGAGCGGTGAGGCTTCTCCGGCGCCCGCTTCCTTCACATATTATACCGGGACGAGGCTGTTATCACCGTCTCTTCTTGTCCGAACCGGCTGACAGCGGCTGCGCAAACCCGGTAGCGGCCGCCATGCCGCTCACGCCGGGTGTTCAGCTACCGGTGGAACCCCGTTCCGGGCGCACAAAGACAGGGCGTGCGCCACCCGCTCCACAGCTCCCGATGGAAGCTCCGCGTTCACCGAGATTCGCAGGCGAGCGGTATGCGCAGGCACGGTGGGTGGACGGATGGCGCGAAGGGTAAATCCGGCCCGGTCGAGGCACTCCGCCGCCTCGATCGCGCGGTCGTTTTCACCCAGGAAGACCGGAACGATCTGGGAGTCCGAAGCGCCCGTATCCAAGCCCGACGCTCTGAGCTTTGACCGCAGCGCCGAGGAAAGCTCTTGGAGGCGCGAGCGCTGTGGGTCTGCCCGGCGCGCGAGCGCTAGCGCGGCGCTCACTTGACGCGCCATGTAAGGCGGCAGCGCGGTGGAAAAAATGAACGTGCGGGCGCGATTCACCAGGAAGCGCTTGAGCGTCGCGGAGCAGACCACAAACGCGCCACAGCTGGCCAGCGCTTTGCCACATGTGAACACCCCCGCCAGCGCCACCCGCGACAGACCCGCTTCAGCGAGCCGCCCGCGCCCCTCCGGCCCGAACACACCCGTTGCGTGCGCTTCGTCTACAATCAGCTCGGCCCCATATTGCGCACCGAGCTCCGCCAGCTTTTGGAGCGGCGCCCGGTCTCCTTCCATGCTGAAGACGCTTTCGGTGACAATAAACCTTTCGCCCGATTCACCCGCCGCAAGGCGAAGCTGATCCTCTAGTGCGCCTAAATCGAGATGGGGAAAGATGACCTTTCGAGCGCGCGCCAGGCGCATGCCATCAATCAGGCTGGCGTGATTCGCGCTGTCGGAAAATGCGACGTCGCCGCGGCGGAGCACAGAGGAGAGCAATCCCACGTTGGCGGCATAACCGGAGTTGAAGAAAATCGCCGCTTCGGTTCCGGCGAACGCGGCAAATTCAGCTTCAAGTTCTTCCCAGGCGCCGGCATTGCCCGAGAGGAGGCGCGAACCGGTAGAGGCCATCGCCTCGCCCTGCTGGATGGCGTCGAGAGCCGCCTGCCGCAAACCCGGGTGGCACGAAAGGCCGAGGTAATCATTCGACGTCAAGTCGACACGGCCGCCCGAACCGGTGGAAGGAAGCAGGCAGCGCAACTGGGACTGAGAGGCAAGCTCATCGAGCTCCCGTGCCAGGCGGGCGCGGGTTGCCCCGCCGGAAAGGTCAAACACAGGTAGTTGTCCTAGGGGCTTCGGGCGCCTTCAGCGCCTTCAGACCGAGATCGCGGAACAGAAGATCGTCTTCATCACGGGCCGGGTTGGGTGTCGTGAGCAGTTTTTCACCGAAGAAGATGGAGTTTGCGCCCGCCATGAAACACAACGCGGTGGACTCGCGGCTCAGGGCCCGGCGGCCGGCACTCAACCGCACTCTCGACGCGGGCATCAAAAGGCGCGCCGTTGCGATGGTGCGTACCATGTGAAGCGGGTCGAGCGCATCCGCCTCGGCGAGAGGCGCTCCTCGAACGCGTACCAATAGATTGATCGGGACGCTTTCGGGATGGGGCTTCATCCCAGAGAGTTGATGCAGCAGGCCTACGCGGTCCTCTTCGGATTCCCCCATGCCCACGATCCCCCCGCAGCAAACCGTAATACCCGAACGGCGGACGCGATCGAGAGTTCGCAGCCGGTCGTCGTAGCGCCGGGTGGTGATAATCTTGCCGTAGTACTCGGGCGAGGTGTCCAGATTATGGTTGTACGCCGTCAGCCCTGCCTCGGCCAACCGCTGCGCCTGGCTCTCGCTGAGCATGCCAAGCGTGCAGCACACCTCCATACCGAGCGCGCCAACGGTCCGCACCATCTCGAGCACGCTTTCAAAGTCCTTCCCCTCGCGTACCTCCCGCCATGCGGCGCCCATACAGAAGCGCGTGGCGCCCTCAGCGCGCGCCTGCACCGCCGCGCGCCGCACCTCTGCAACCGACATCAAACCTTCGGCCTTCACGCCGGTCTCAAAGCGCGCGCTCTGCGGGCAGTAGCCGCAGTCCTCCGGGCATCCGCCCGTCTTGATAGAAAGCAGGCGGCAGAGCTGCACCTCTCCCGCCGGGTGAAACTGCCGGTGTATTTCCTGCGCCTGAAACAGAAGGTCGAGAAGGGGTAGGTTATAAACCGCGCGGATCTCTTCACGCGTCCAGTCGTATCGAAGGCCGGGGTGGGCCGTGGCGGAGAATTGAGTTGCCATCAGATTGGCTGAAGAAAACGGGCTCACGGAAAATCGGCCCAACCACGAAGGCACGAAGCCACAAAGAACTGGCCCCATTTTGCTTTGTGGCTTCGTGTCTTCGTGGTTGAACCGTCAGGTCTTTGACACCTTCGTTCCCTCGAGCTCCCGTGCAAATAAATCATAACCGGGATTAGGCGGGAAGACTTCCGCGAGTGTGCTCATGCGCTGTTGGAGCTGGGCTACTGGCAGGTGCTCCGGCCCCACGCGGATCTGAACGTCATGCCATAATCCGTGCATATATTCGGCCAGCGTGCTCGCTAGGGAAACACCGCGGTAGCGCTCGAACGGATCATCCTTGCCGGTGGGCTGGCCGCGCTGCTTCAAATACTCTGCTTTCGCATCGAGCGCTTCGCGGTCTATCTCGCCTGGAACCCCGCCCTCTAAGTCACCTTCAAGAAGGCGGCCGTAAGACTGCATCTCCGCCGGGGACATCCGTGCGACCGCCAACTGCGCCACGCTCGCCAAAAACTCAAATCCCGTGTCGTGCGCGTCAACCTGGCGGCAGGCCAGGACCAGATGGATACGTTCTTCAGTTTCCACCCATACCGCCGTGTGGCTCTCGCCAGGCGGATTTGAGAAGCAAATCGCGTCGCCCGCGGTAAAACAACCGACGTAGGGCACGACGAACACCCGCAATTTGCCGATTCTTGCCGCCAGAGAATCTGGAATCGCGTGCGCGGGCTCCCGCACCATCGTGCGCTCTTCGGCAGGCGTCAAGTGAACCGCCGAGTGCAGCTCCCAGCCGTGCGCGAGGTAAGACACCAAGCTGACCGGCTCGCGAATGTACTCCTCAACCGGGATCATTTCCTTCGTGGTGGTGTAAGGGGTGCTCATGGAAATTCTGGCTCGCCGGCCTTTGCCCGTCCTGGCAGAATCCGCAGCCCCCGGCAAGGACTATTCTGGATGATTCCGCCGCCTCTGTCCAGTCGAACCGCGACGCGGTGTTCCTTCATGACAGGCGGGCGCGCTCTTCCAGAAATCCGTAAACGCGGCCCTCGTAGACCCCGCCGACGCGAACGCTCAGCAATTGGTTCGCGGCAGTTTGGCGGCCTGAAAGGCAAACGCGAAGAAAGTTACTGCTGAGGGCCGGTGTCTCATCTTCGTGGGCGGCGGTAAGCGTCAGCGCGGAGAGCGTCCGGCCCACCTGCGTCTGAAGAAACGCCCGGCGCTTGCGTGCGATCAACGCTTGCAGCTCCGCGCCGCGCTCGTGGGCGATGCGGCCGTTCACCTGTCCATCACGCAGGGCCGCAGGGGTCGACGGACGCGCGGAGTACGGGAAAATGTGGAGATAGGTGAATGGAAGCGATTCGATGAAGCGGAGGCTTTCCGCGTGGTCCGCCGGTGTTTCACCAGGGAACCCGGTCATGACGTCGGCGCCGAGTGCCGCGTGAGGCATTTGCTCGCGCACTGCGAAGATCCGCTCCGCGTATTGCGCCGTCCAATAGCGGCGGTTCATCTGCCGCAGAATGCGATCGCAGCCGCTCTGCAAGGGCACGTGAAAATGGTCTGCCAGCCGCGGCTCTCCGGCCGCCAGGCGGATGAGCGCGGGGCTAACATCCATGGGCTCAATCGAGCTGATGCGAAGCCGCTTGATCCCGGTTTCTTCGAGGATTCGCTCGAGCAATGCCAGAAACGTGACGCTGCGATCGAGGTCGCGTCCGTAGCTGCCCAGGTTGATTCCGGAAAGAACCACCTCTTGATAGCCGTCCGCCTCAAGGCTGCGAATCTGTTCGATCACCTGCAACGGAGGCAGGCTGCGGCTCTTACCGCGCACGGCCGGGATGATACAAAATGCGCAGCGCGCGTTGCAGCCGTCCTGAACCTTGAGCGTCGGGCGCGTGCGATCATCCGGAAACACGGGCATAAAATGAAACTGGCTTGTCACCTCACCCACACTGATTTGCGCGGCGCCTTCGTTTGACATAGGCTCGGCGCCGCTCACCGGCCCATCGTGGTCGCGAGGAACGGCGCATGTGCGCTTCAGTATTTCCACAACCTGGTGCTTATGCGAGTTTCCTACCACCCACACCACTCCATCGAGCGCAGCGATTTCCCCCGGCGCTCGCTGCGCGTAACACCCCGTCACCAGAATCCTGCAGGCAGGGCGCTCGCGGTGGATGCGCCGGACGGTCTGGCGAATTTCAGCGTCTGCTGCCGCCGTTACGGTGCACGTGTTCAAGATAGCCACGTCACTCTGCGCCACGTCGGCGCCTTCTGCGAAGCCGCTTTCCAGGAGCTGCCGCTTGAGCGCCGCGCCATCCGCCTGGCTCGCCCGGCAGCCAAAGTTGAAAAGAGAAAAAGTCGTCATCGGACTACGTCCATTTTAGCCTGTCCCAGGGTTAATGGCGCAGATATCAGCGGTGACAAATGACTTACTCGGCCAACGAAGCAAGCACAGCAGCAACGCGGACGCCGGCCGCGATACTCGGCGCTTCGTGGCACCGAGAGCCATTTATCGACGCTTTGCGCGGCACGTAAATCCATCTCCGTGTATCATAACTCGCATCGCGGCTCAAACCGCCCGAATCGCAGCGCTAGCGTCGGCAGCACCAGTAGATTCAAGACAGTTGACGTGATCAATCCGCCGAGGATCACGATCGCCATCGGCCCCTCGATCTCGCGGCCTGGATCGCCGCTACCTAGCGCGAGGGGAAGGTGCAAGAGGACCAGAATCAGGTTGCGATAATTTCCCATCACCACCGAAAGCAACAGAATGATGCCGAGCACGGCGAGCAGCGAATGAATCCGCATCTCGCGATGTGACCGGGTCTGAGCTTGCGCCGTGCCCCCGAAGGCCGCGTCGGTTCCAGACGGAAATGAAATTCGCGCAAGACCGCTATACACCATAGCCGCGCGCTTCACCTCTTACAGGGGATCGAAGCCCTTGGTCTCCAGAATCAGGTGAACTGGGCGATCACCCTTCAACCGAATGATGAAGTCCGGCATGTAATCATGCGGCTGCCCGTTATGCAGGTAGGGGATAGCGAAGCCCAGTCCGGCATTCTTCGCAAAAGCACCGAAGGCCGAGCGCGTGTCGAGGAAGTGGGCGGCAGATCGCTCCCACTTCCTCGTGTCTGGTACAACGTAATTAACGTGGCTGTGTAGCGCCTCGCGCGGCTCACGGCTCGTCCAGAAATCCCCCTCAGGCGTCGAACCGGCACCCCGGCTTCCCTCATAGCGCGGAATCTCTGCTGCTTCACCCTGCGATAGCGCGGTGCGAAACTCCTGCTTCTGCGCTAAGGCTTCTTTCAGTTTTCAGACCCGTGCTTGGGCTCGATTCATCTCAACTCCTCCTTCGTTCGTCAGAACAACCTGCGCTTAGCGGTGCTAAAGGGCCGGCAGCATTGTCCACAAAGTCCTGCTGTACTCGAGTCGGCCCGAGCCACAAGTCCTGAGCGCGCGTTCACCACCCCGGAACGGTAGCGTCTGGGTTGACCCGAAGGCTTGTTACCCGGGTCCGAATGGAAGGCCCAGAATAGTTCTTAACGCCGAACGTGCATTCTCGAGAGATGCGCACACACGAATGGCCTCCGCCTGGGTCGCCAGGAAGCTGGATTCCAGGCTGACATAGAGCCCGGTGTTCAGGTGGTAACGCCGAAAGCTTTGCTCCGCCGCCATCGCCGTCTTCTCCAAGACAGGCAGACGCGCCTCAAGATCACGGAGTTGATCCTGCATTATTCGAGTGGATTTCCAGACTTGGTCTGCGTTGCCCACGGCCAGATCGAGCCGCGCTTCATAGGTTTGCCGAAGAACGGCTCGGGTCGCCCGCTGTATCGCAATTTGTCCTCGATTGCGGTTGAACAGGGGCAAAGTCAGTGTGATGTCGGGGCCGAAGCCATTCACCCCCTCTACCGGATCGCGGCTCTGGATTACCCCGACGCTCAAGGCGGGAAACTGGGCAAGGACAGCCTCACGCACGCTCTGTTCCTGGCTTTGATAACCGGCCCGGAGCGCGAGCAGATCGGCACGGCGGTGAGGAAGCGCAGTTACCGCAGCTCGAAACTGATCTTGCGCTAGTGGCGTGTCGTTCAC
>JBOGJT010000294.1:0-5531 GCA_050745065.1 Terriglobia bacterium | reverse complement strand
ACGAGTGCGAACTCCGCTTCATCGCAGACATGCCAAGCAACGGCATGTCTGCGCCACCCGGGATCTCAAAAAAACGCTCACTGCGCCGCTTGCTGCCGCTGCGCGGCTGCCGCCCACTCGACCACTTCCTTGATGGCGTCAGGTTGATGATGCCCGGTGGCGCTGGCGAACTGATCCGGAGTCATGCGGCGCGTGATGAGGCGTTCCAGGTGAGCGCCCCAGCGAAGATGCGCGTGCGCGAGATCATCGACCGCCATCTGAAAGTGCCCGCGCGCTGCGTTGACGCTGCCCAGCATCACCTGGTTCGCCAAGACCAACTGCCGCACAAGCTGAGCGCCCGGAATTTGAATAAGACGATCCCCGCCCGGAATCCCGGTGAGCACGTAGATACCGTTCGGCGCCAGAGCATCCAAAAGGTTAAATTCCAGCGAAGCAATGCCCGCGGCCTCTACGATGACGTCCATGGCGCCGACGGAGGCCGCAACCTTATCCGCCGGCACTTTCCGGCCATCAATGTATTGGCCGCCAATGTGTTCCAGCCACTGCGGCCGGGCGGTTGATGGATCCACCACATCCATGCCGAAGACGTCCGCGCCTCGTAAGCGCAGAACCACCGCCGCCAGCAAACCGACCGGCCCTAGCCCGGCCACCAAACAACGGCGGGAGTGAAGCCAGTCCGGCGTTAGCGCCGCGTCGGGACGGCGCACTCTTTGCAGCGCCAGGGATTCGTCGATGGCCTTCTCCACAATCGAGAGCGGCTCAGCCAACACGCCGATGGGTTCGAGCTCCTGCGGCACGTGTACTATGTATTGCTCCTTGTCGACCACGAGCTCCGTTTCGTAGCCGTCGAGTCCCTTGATACCTCGCTCCCGGTACTTGCCCGTCTGGCACATGTCTGAGCGATTCATGCGGCAGGGCGTGCATGCGTCACACCCTCGCCTTACGGTGAACACCGCGTGGTCCCCAACCTTGACGCGCTTCACCGACGAGCCTACCTCCAATACCTGTCCGAACATTTCGTGGCCAATGACGAGCTCCGTCTGGCCGTTAGGAGCCGTGGCCCGGCCGCCGGAAATCTCTTCCCGGTCGGTGCCGCAAATGCCGACACGCAAAACCCGCATCTTCACATCATCCGGAGCTTTGAGCGAGGGTTCAGGCCGTTCCACCAGCCGCGAGCCCGCTGTACCCGGAACAATCGCAATCGCTTTCATAGGTCTCTCCTTTCATCTAATGATATCGCGGATTGCACCCGCGAAGCCGTCGTCATCGCCGCTCCAGCAGGCCGCGCGCATCTGCGCCTTTCAAGTCCGCGGTTTGTCCTCACATAAACGCCGCAGACCTCAAAAACGGAGGTCTGCATTGCAAAGGTCGCAACTTCTTGTTTTTTTAGCAAGCTTTTGGGCTACCCCGCCCGTTTGTCGTCACCCCCGCGAAAGCGGGGGTCCACTATCCTGGATTCCCGCTTTCGCGGGAATGACGGCGCCCGGCCCTGTGGTCCTTTGGTTGCGGCCGAAGGCTGCGCTGCGCACTGCGGCCATTTTCATGACGGGGCGGTTTAACGGGGCATGGCCGCCGTGATAGCTTATTAAACATGAGCCCGAACGTCCGCGCGCGTGTGCTTGAATGCTTGATGATTCTTTTTGTATTCGAGCTGGTCTCGCCCAGGAAGCTCGATGGGTATTCCGTGCTCAGTCATGAGGCGCTGATTGACGCGGTCTGGAAGCCCGTTATCGTCCCCTTACTTCTGAAACGCTTTCCAGGGGCGACGAGCGAGCAGTTGCGCGAAGCCCACGCGTACGCTTACGGAGGGTGTGTTATTCAGGACATGGGTTATTACCCGTTCGGCAATCATTTCTTCAGCAATCTCACGCATTACGTACGGACTGCCGACTTCATTGAGGCGCTTCTCGATGATTCTCAGAATCTGGACGAGTATGCCTTTGCGCTGGGCGCGCTCTCGCACGACGCGGCGGATAATACGGGCCATCCGCTTGCCGTCAATCTTTCCGTCCCTGACCTCTATCCGAAACTGGAGCAAAAATACGGCAAGCGGGTTACGTATGAGGACGACCCCAAGGCTCACATCATGGTGGAATTTTCATTCGACGTCGTCCAA
This sequence comes from Terriglobia bacterium, assembly GCA_050745065.1. Classification (GTDB taxonomy): domain Bacteria; phylum Acidobacteriota; class Terriglobia; order UBA7540; family UBA7540; genus RH2-MAG17b. Next base: position 3,415 of record JBOGJT010000294.1, on the reverse strand, counting down.
GTGGCAGGAGCGGGTTACCTTCCCAAGACCTACCACAATTTCATCGGGTTCAAGGTTGCAAAGCCTCTGCTTCAGCGCGCCTTCATGCAGACGTACGGCCTGAATTTTGACAACCTTTTTTTGAGTGAAGATTTGTCGATGGGTGTTTACCGCCTTGGCGCGAGCGAGGTGATTCCGCGGTTGACGCAGATAACCTGGAAACAGAGAAGAAAGAAAATTCTGCGATTATACCCCGCCATCGTTCGTAAAGAATACGGCTACCGGATCTCACCGGAGAATTACGAATCTGACGCGAACCACGCGCGCTCGAGGTTCGGGAAGTTGACGGGCAAGGCAAAGCTCAAGTTGGAGCAGGCGCAGCTAACTTTGCTCGCCCGGCTTCTGGTCTTTTCGGTTGAATTAATGCCCAAGATCGGACCGCTTCGAACGCTGGCATTCAAAGCCCCTACACCGCAAACCCAAACCCTTTTTATTAACAGCTTTGCGGACACCGTCCGGCGGTATCGGCGCTTCCTCAAAGAGGAAGATGAAAACCACCTGACGCTTGAGAACCTGAACTTTGACACGGGCAAGCCCATTCATGCGGGGGATTATGCACTGGCCGACAAAACGTACGCCAAGTTGCTGAACGAGCTTTCGGCGAACCATTTTCGCAGCCTTACGCCAAACCTCCGCGCCAACATTCTCGCCTTTTACGCCAATCTGAACGCGCCGGTCGCCACTCAGGATCACCCTCGGGCGTGGCAGAAGCTCCTGCGGGAGCTAGCCAGACTCAAAGGGATCTGCGGCCATGGTGGTTGTCGCGGTGGTGTACTCGCGGCCGATTGATGTCTCTCATGCGGCCGCGAGCGGCGTCTGTCCAACGGGTAGCGCGGACCTGCGCCGTTCAAGTCCGCGGTTTGTCCTCACATAAACGCCGCAGACCTCAAAAACGGAGGTCTGCATTGCAAGGTCGTAACTTCTTGTTTTTTTAGCAAGCTTTTGGGCTACCCCGCCCGTTTGTCGTCACCCCCGCGAAAGCGGAGGTCCATTATTCTGGATTCCCGCTTTCGCGGGAATGACGGCGCCCGGCCCTGTGGTCCTTCGGTTGCGGCTTTGCCACGCTGCGCTACGCACTGCGGCCGGGGACGAACGATTGAATGCACCCCTGGTCGGCGACGGAATTGAAACCGTGCCCTGCGGCCGGCAAGGTGGCGAGGCATCGCGGCTAAAGTCCGGTGAGCCTGGCGCACAGACGTGTGCATTATTGAACAGATTAAATCGTTAGCCTTTGCTGTAATATCTGACGTCGTAGCGTTAACGACGAGTTGCGCAGCGGCAATCCGCTCGTCCGGGTCCCCCCCTCCTCCCGGTTAGGCGTGACGAGCCGCTGCGCGAACTCTCGGCGTTGCGAATACCGCCTCACTGGCTTTTGAGCGCGCCGCGAGCTCTCGCATCCCGCCCGACCGCAGCGTCTTAAAGATTGCGCTTTCACACCGCCCACCGCCGCCGCAGACCGCGCGCGGCGCTCCGTTGATTTTAACCCATAAATATGGGAAGCTCAGTAAATGAAGACTACGCTTGATATTCCCGAGGCCATCTTCCGCAGCGCTAAAGCGAAGGCCGCTGAGCAAGGGGTTCCGCTGCGCCAGTTCGTCACTGAGGCTGTGGCGGAGAAGCTGGCTGCCAGGCGCCCTCTCCATCCAGAGGAAAGGTTGAGGCTCGCTGGCAACCTGCGCGACTTGCGCAAGGAGACCGAACAAATCAATACACTCATTGAGCAGGAGTTTGAAGGGATTGAGCCGGAGGAATGGGCTTGATTCTGGACACGAACGCCCTTTCCGCTATCGCCGACGGTGAGGCTGGAGCGGCGAGGGAATTCACAAGGGCGCGACAAATCGCGATTCCAGTGATTGTCCTGGGTGAGTATCGCTTCGGAATCGAGCGGTCGCGGCACAAGCGACGGTATGAAGCATGGCTGACGGAAATGGTTGCGGCAACGCAAGTATTGGAAGTCGATTCTGAAACAGCGATCTGCTACGCGGCGCTTCGAGTCCAACTTAAAGATGCCGCCACTCCGATTCCTTCTAACGATGCGTGGATCGCGGCTCTTTGCCGCCAGCATGCTTTTGCCATCTTAAGCCGCGACCGGCACTTCGACGCAGTCAAGGGATTGCGCCGGATCGGTTGGTGAAGACCGGCGAGTGCCCTCCGTTCCAGACATGCCCAAAGACCATCACTCGATCATGATCGTGGCCGGCGAGCGCTCCGGAGACGTGTACGGGGGCCGGCTCGCGGCGGAGCTCAAATCGCGCGAGCCCGCAATTGAGCTCTTCGGCTGCTGCGGCGGCGTGATGCGCCAAGCGGGTGTCGAGCCGGTGGTTGCCGCGCACGAGTTCGCGATGGTGGGCATCACGGAGGTCGTCTCCGGCCTCCCGCGCGCCTATCGCGCGCTCCGCCAACTCGTGAAGGCGGCGTCGCGCCGCCGCCCGCAGCTTGCTGTTCTGATTGACTCCCCTTCGCTCAATATGCGCCTGGCCAAGCGGATGAAACGGCTTGGCATCCCGGTGCTGTATTTTGTCAGCCCGCAGATTTGGGCGTGGAAAAAATGGCGCCTGCGACAGCTTGCCTCGCGAGTGGACCGCATGGTCTGCATTTTCGATTTCGAGCCCGAAATTTATGCAAGGGTTGGCATTCCCGCCGAATACTCCGGCCATCCACTGGCGGATACCGTTGCGCCAACACTATCGAGGGATGAGTTTTTCGCCAAAGCGCAACTCGATCCGTCGACGCCCACCGTCGCGATCCTTCCCGGCAGCCGCAAGATCGAGATTGCCTATATTCTTCCTACCATCCTCAACGCCGCTGTGCTGCTCGCGCGGCGCCGGCCCATCCAGTTTGTACTGCCGGTGGCGCCGGGCCTGGAAGCGAGCGGAATCCAGGCTCGCATCGAGGGCAAGCCGCAGGCGGCAGATCTCCGCGGCCGCATTCGACTCCTGGAACACTCTGCGTATGACGCCCTCGCCTATTCCACGCTTGCCGTCGTGGCCAGCGGCACCGCGACGGTAGAGGCGGCGCTGCTCGCGCGGCCCATGGTGGTGGTGTACCGCGTTTCACCGGTGACGGCGTTCCTTGCGCGGCGGATGGTGGACGTTCCATTCTTCAGCATGGTCAACATCCTCGCGCGGAAGAAGGTGGTGGAGGAATTGATTCAGGAAGAATTCACCGCGCCCAGGCTGGCCAAGGAAGTCGCCAAGCTTTTGGACGACCCCGCAGCGCAATCCAGTATGGCGGAAGAATTGCGGCGGGTGAAATTGCGCCTGAGCGGCGGAGGAGCGATCGAGCGCCTGGCGGACGCCGTGATCAGGATGGCGGCCCCAGGGTCAGTGGGGATGCGCCAAGAGGGATCGTAGCGGTGGCGTATGGGCGCCGGGGG
>JBOGJT010000293.1:0-3510 GCA_050745065.1 Terriglobia bacterium | reverse complement strand
CAGCCAGGCGGGCAGCAACCGCTGGCGGTACCGGATCGCTGAGATCGAACCGGTATCTCCGGTCTCCCGGCCGATGCCAGCGATTGTTTTGATAGGTGGTTAAGACAAGCCCGCGAACCCTGAGGTCGAACGTCTTAATTTCTATAAACGGCCAGCGCTGGGAAAAGCGCCCGCCGTCCGAAAGAAATTCGATTCCATCATGGTTGAAAACCATCGTGCCTTTTATACTCCTGATTCCGCTATGGAGCTTCGCGGGCGATCGCCACTCGAGCGGAGTCGAGGCGGAACTTGAGGCATCGTTCAGGTTCACGGTAGATCCGCGAAGCGGCAATGAATTGAAGGCCCCAATCGCCAGTAGCATCACCAGTAAACCGAGAGCTTTGATGAATGGTTCAGACACGGCTTCACCTCCCATTTGTGACGACCGCCGAGCCGCAGTGCCGTCGCAGACCCGCGCCCGGGCGCGGCCCGGAAAGCTGCTAAATTGCCGAAAACGGGGACGAGCCATCACGCACCTCTGCACACGGCTTTACGAGCAAACGGCTCAAGAGATGAGGCCGGCTTAGATCAGGAGGGCAGAATGCAAGAGAAAGAGAGGGATACCGCCCGGAGGAGAATGAGCGACCGAAAGTGAGAACGAATGGTGCAACGGACGAGTTGTGAAATCACATGCTGCCACCGGTAAGAGCGTGGCAGAGAGAGGAGGTTTCACCCCGGACACAGGCTCGGACGGCGAGGTGGCGATCATCGTGGATAGAGCGGAGATCTGTTGTTTGCAGCACGCCCCGCCGCCGCCGGAGGTGCGGCAAGCCGACCCCATCGCGCGGCAGCACTCCGCCATCTCAGCCGGCGTGGTTAAACGGCCGCCGCATTGGAACGCTGGAGCCAGAAAGGCCACGCCTACGCAGAAAATCAGGAGCCCGCTCGCCCGTTGTAGCCAGTGGCACATGTAGAACTTTCTACCATAGAAAGCTCGAAAACACAATTTCGAGCGGCGTGATGGCGCAGGCTAACGCGAATGCCTCACTAATCCAACGGGAGTTCCCCGGCTCTCCCGGGGGACAATTACTCCGGCTCATTAGCTGCCATTTTCCGTTCCCGCGATTCGGATCAGCGAGCAATTTGCAAGGCGCCGGCGTGGAAATACATTCGTTGTGACTGGCGAATACACGTGGGTGGCGATGTCTAGCGTGTAACCGGCGTTTCTCGCCAACGTGTTTCCAGACGTTACTCCAAGTTATTTCCGTCGGTGGGTAAATTGACGGTCGTTGACGAGCTGCCGGAAGGCGTAGGCGCTTTTAGCCCGTTGGTCAGCGTGAAATTCTGCAAGGCAATGGCGTTACTCCACAAACGCTCGAGCGTCCGGACGTAGCGGACTTCCAGTTGAAACCATGTCCTCTGTGAAATAAGCACCTCCGGGTACGCAGCGCCCATCTGGTGATATTTATTGAGGTAGAGCTGGTAAGCGCGCGTAGCTTTCGGGATCATCTCGGTCTTATACTGATTGGCTTCGACTTCTTCGGCCAAATATCCCCGAAGCAGCGGCTCGGCGGTGCGCCGCAGCGACAACTGCACGCGCGTGACTTCCTGCCGCGCTCTTTCGAGTTCCGCGCGCGCGGCAGCCACGTTCCCTTGATTGCGATTGAAGATCGGGATGTTAACGCCTACTGAGGCAAAGCTGACCACTCCGACCGGTGCCCGCGGAATTGAGGCTTCATTCAGCGCTTCATTATTTTGCTGGATACCCGCCCGCAACTGAAGATCGGGAATGGCTTCCCGTCCGGCGCTGCGAAGATGCGCTTCGGCTCGCGCCGCGGCTTCCTGCGCCCGTTTCACGGCAGGGCTGTCGCGAAGGATAGTTTCGATGATTTGCTCCGGATTTAGCTCGGGCCAATTATTGAGATTTCCCTTGAGCGGCGAGACCGGCAGCTCGGGCTTCCCGGCGGTCGCCGCCAGAGTGTTAAAAGCTTGAATGTAGTTCATCTGCGCGGTGGCGCAATCGATTTTCGCCTGATCCGCTTCGACCTCCGCCTGCAGAACATCCGGCTCATCCGCTTGGCCCACATTGGCAAGTTGGTGCGCCGTCTGCATCGCATCCAACGTGATCTTCAGCAGGGTTTTCCGCAGCTTGACGATCTCCTGGGCAGCCAGTGCCGAATAAAACCTTTGGTCCACGTCGCTCAGCAGGCGATAGCGCTGCTCGGTGACCCCGGTTTCGTCCTCGCGTTGCTGCGCCTGAAACACACGCTTCCGAAGTCCGAGCTTTCCTCCCAGCACAATGGTTTGCTGGACGAAGGCCCCCTGCTCGCCTCCGCCGAACGAGCCGCCACGGATTTCCGCCCCTGTGTATCCGAGCGCAGGATTCGGATAGAGGCCCGCTTGCCGGGCCTGTGCTTCCGAGCGCCGCACAAGATCATTCGCCTGCTTTAGCGTGGGATTGTTGGCCAAGGCCAAGTCCTCAAAGTCTTTCAAGTGCATGGGCGGGCGCTTGGCCGCGTCGTTAAGCAACTCCGGCGCTCGAGTCGCTTGCTGTGTTTGCGCGGTTCGTTGTGGGCTCGGCGCCGCCAGCACCGCTGGGGCCATACCTATGAGAATTAGTGCGATTGCGAGTGTCCGCTTCATTGTAGCCTCCTGATTCTTCAACTGTGTTGGCCCGTGCCAGGGATCTTGAACATTTCAGGTGTGTAGGGTGTCGGCTGCCACCGGTTTTCACGGATCAGCTCCTGTATTTTGTCGTAGTCATCAGGCGGCAGGACGCGGACCAGCGTCATCATCCCTTGCATAAAGCCGCTCCATCCGGGGCGCAGTCCGTAGTTCTCCGGCTTCCACACCGCTTTATCCATCGCCATCATTGGCCCTTCCATAAAGGCGTCTTGCGGAAACCCGGGCACGCTATTGGCATTCGGGCTGACGTCCGCGCTCACGCCGATCCCGTGCATATGCAGCGCGGCGTTAGCCTTCTCAGGCGAAAGCGGAGTGTTGCCTACGGGTTGATCGTTGGTCGATCCCACTCCAAGCCCGCGGCCCAAGCCGGGGCCGTAATCTTCACCCAAGGGCACTCCGGGCATTCCGGTCAGCATCCCCATGCCTTCCTCCATCGCAAGCCCGGCGGGCATACCTTTCCCAAGCCGTGTCATGGGACCCACGGTCGAAGACATTTGGTTCATCATGTGGTGCGGCAAATGACAGTGCAGCATCCAGTCTCCCGGATTGTTAGCATCAAACTCGACGTCGCGCGCCTGGGCTACGCCTACCAGGACCGTATTTTCCGGTCTCCACGTCGATTGCGGCGCGCGACCGCCTTCCGTGCCGGTGACGTAAAACGTGTTGCCGTGTAGATGAATGGGGTGGTGATCCATGCCCAGATTAATCATCCGGATGCGTACCCGATCCCCGAGCCGAACGATGAGGGGCGTGATTGCAGGCCCCGCCTTGCCGTTTAACACCAGCCAGTTGAACTCCATGCTCATCGTGTTGGGAATGTTGTTATTGGGAAGCGCCGCGTATTCC